>CAYPBU010000012.1:0-41899 GCA_964409045.1 uncultured Anaerolineaceae bacterium
ACCGCTGAAAGCATCTAAGTGGGAAACTCGCCTTAAGATTAGATCACTTTTATCGCAAGATAGTAAGATCGCAGGAAGACTACCTGCTTGATAGGCAGTATGTGTAAGCGCAGCAATGTGCTAAGCTAAACTGTACTAATGATCGAGGGCTTCAACGTGATGCGGAGAACTCGACGCTTTTTTTGACAAAGTATTCGTTACTTCAAATGTTATTCAGCTTAAGAACATAGAAATATGTCTCTTGGTGATTTTTGCGACGAGGGTACACCCGGTAACATCTCGAACCCGGAAGTTAAGGTCGTCAGCGCCGATGGTACTTGGGGGGCAGCCCCCTGGGAGAGTAGGACATTGCCAAGAGACTTTTCATTTAAATCCATAAGCCACGTTTAATGTGGCTTTTTTGTTTAAATCCCTCTTCCGTCATTGCGAGCGAAGCAGCCTGTGCCCGCAAAGCAGGGTACGGCAATCTCCCTTTATCTTATTTATTAGTCCTCACCCCCGCCGGTATCTTCGGCAAAGCCTTCGAGGAGAGTAGGTACATACCTGTGAGACTTTTCATTTAAATCCATAAGCCACGTTTAATGTGGCTTTTTTGTTTAAATCCCCCTTCCGTCATTGCGAGCGCCGTTGGCGCGCGGCAATCTGAATCATTCCTCGTCCTCACCCCCACCGGTATCTTCGCCATAGCCTGCGAGGAGAGTAGGTACATGCCCGAGATAATTTTTCATTTAAATCCGCTTCCGTAATTCAGATATCCCGGCCAGATTGGTATTTATAGGGAAATTCGAATATGGCCGACGTCACATCCACTTTGGAATAGTTTCTTCTCCCCATGTTCTGCAAATCCGCCAAATTGCTCTTGACTCTCCCCTTGGGGTAGGTATTACACTATTATTGCTGCAGCAAAAAGAAAACAAAGGATTAGTTATGCTCAAGATAGGCGAGTTCTCCAAATCAACAGGAATGACCATCAAAGCGCTTCGTCATTACGAAAGCCTTGGTCTGATCCGTCCGTATTGGATCGATAAGTACACCGGCTATCGTTACTATGAAGAGAGCCAGGTGCTTTTGGTTAGGCGCATTGCCTACCTCAAAACCCTGGGGTTCTCACTGAGCGAGGTCCAGCGCTTACTATCGTCCAGCCTGAGTGAGGAGGACAAACTCCGCATCTTTGAGAACAAGCGGCATGATGTGAAAACGCAGCTCGAGCAGGATCAGTGGCGCCTCTCTGCGCTCGACCAGCATCTTTTGCACTCGTTTCCGCTTCATTACCTGGATCAATCATTAAAGGAGATTAGCATGGAATTGGAAATCAAACAACTTCCCGGCTTTAAGGTCGTCGGGTTACTCTATACTGGTAAAAACGAGAATCAAGAGATCCCAGCTCTATGGGGTCAGTTCAACGAGCGTGGTGAGGAACTGTGCCCGCGCGACACGCAAGTGTGTTATGGGATTTGCAGACTGCCTGGGCAGGAAGCACTGTCAAAGACAGATCATTCAGCTGCGGGACCAGAGAAGAACGTAACGGACATCCCGGTCGATTTTGAATACGTGGCTGGCATTCAATACAAAGAAGGTCAACCATTGCCAAAGGGAACGGTCGTCCGTGAGGTTCCTGAGTGCACCGTGGCTGTTTTCAAGCATATCGGCGCAGCCGACACGCTTCACCAAACCTACCGCAACATCTATAGCTCCTGGCTGCCAGCCTCGGCCTACCAGCCGCTGGAACCAGGCTTCGACATGGAGGTGTACACCGATGAGTTCACCTACTTTGCCCCAGAATCGGTGATGTACATCTACGTTCCGGTCAAGCCTAAAACCAACCGTTAGCAAAGACAATCCCCGGCAATACACCGGGGATTGTCTTTAAAATGTGCAGGTGCTTCCCTATTTGATCAGACCCTGAGACAATCGGCGCTTTTCATAAAGTCCTGAATCTCCTGACCTCCCGAGAAAACACTATCTTAACCAAAGAACCTTGTTCGGCCCGGATGAAAGTGTGGTGGTTTTCGCTGCCAGCTTTGATTGTTCGATTAAAACCGATACGGCTTGGTTCGGTTGGTTGCATCTCCATGTAGTACGCGACATGATGAGTAGACAAACCTTATACGAGTAAATAATACTATTTCAGTCTAATTATAATATTTAAAAGTATTCCAAAATTATTTTTTGCAGCTTAAACCAGGAGGATCAATGCATACCCGCATCGTTGGCATTCTAATCGTACTTTCAATCTTATTGTCGGCTTGTTCCAGCCCAGCGGCGCCCGTAGAAACAGCCGCGCCAGTTCCTCAAACTACTGTAGATGTTCCAACCAGCACCAGCGTTCCAACCGAAGTGCCTGGTAACTTTGTAAAAGACATTGAAGGAGCAAAAGCCGCCACCATTCAGGTCGAAGCCCAGGGCTCATTTGTGGACCCCGAGTTTGGTCAGTTGTTGAATACAGCTGGGCGCGGTTCAGGCTTCATTATCGACCCCAGCGGCATCGCGGTGACTAATAATCACGTCGTCACAGGGTCAGCCCTCATCAAAGTTTGGGTCGGTGGAAGCACCGAACCGCTTAATGCCAGGATCCTCGGTGTCTCCGAATGTTGGGATCTGGCAGTCATCGACATCGAAGGCGACGACTTCCCATACTTTGAGTGGTATGAGGGCAGCACAGCCCCGGGCATCGAGGTCTATTCAGCCGGATTCCCGCTCGGAGACCCCGAATATACCCTCACAAAGGGTATTATCTCCAAAGCTAACGCCGATGGGGAAACCAGCTGGGCATCCGTGGACGCGGTTATTGAGCACGACGCGCGCATCCGCAGCGGAAATTCAGGCGGACCTCTGCTCTCAAAAGACGGCAAGGTTGTCGGCATCAATTATGCAGGCTCTGACCAATACGATACCAACTTCGCTATCAAAGCTGATATAGCACAGCCAATCATCAGCCAGCTCCAATCCGGGGTTGATTTTGAATCAATGGGTGTGAACGGCAATGCTGTCTCGAACGAGGATGGAAGCATCACCGGTATCTGGGTCGCGAGTGTCAAATCTGGCTCGCCTGCCGACAAAGCCGGCATCAAAGGCGGGGATATCATCACTAAATTGGAAGGTTTGGTGCTGGCTACCGATGGCACAATGTCTGATTATTGCGACATTTTGCGCACCCGTTCCGCATCTGACACCTATTCTCTTGAAGTTCTTCGGTTTTCGACCCAGGAAGTGTTGGAAGGTCAGATTAACGGAAGGGCGCTTGAACAATCTTTCTCGTTTGCGCAACAGCTCTCCGAGCAAACCGATGTTACCCCCGAAGCCGGACCGGTAGCAGCCACTGGTGGCTACGTGACGGTGCAGGATGACACCGGTGCGATCCAGGTGGACATTCCCGCGGAGTGGACTCAGGTAGACGGTCAGCCATGGTATGACGGAGATACAGTCCTTGGAGCCTCCATCAGTGCCTCATCTGATATGGAGGCCTTTAACAACGATTATTACGAACCCGGACTCTTTTTTGCCGCGTCCAGCGAAATCGCAAAATTAGGGGGGTATGTCCAAATATTGGACGTATACCGCGATAGTTTTAGCCAGGACTGCGATCTTATAGATCGATATGACTACTCTGACAGCGCCTTTGAGGGCAAGTACGACCTGTTTACTAATTGTAATGGTTACGGGAACGCATTTGTCGTCCTCTCTGCCAGACCCATAAACAATCCGACCTCCTTAATCGTCTTATTGATGGTCAACATGATTACCGATGCGGACTATGACGCGCTGGATCAGATCCTTGCGACTTTCGACGTGGTCGGAAATCTACCATAACTGATAGTAACTCGAAGGAACTGGCAAACTTAACGGCTTGCCAGTTCTTTTTTGTTGGGGTTGTTATTGGCATTCCACGAGTTCGTATGATTATTCAAGGCAGGAGCTCTCACTGCTCGTGAGGGCAATCGCCCATTTCTTTCGTGGTGTTTCACCATGAAAGGCTTCTGACCAGCAGGTCTCCATCAGTTGTGGGCAGGGCATGGCACTCTCCTTTGCTCGTGCTGCAGGGTTTTTGGTACGGAAACTTCCGATCAAATCCGATTGTTCCCTCTGAATTTCATCGTTTAACTTGATCCCCCCGGGAAAACTCTTAAGAACTTGTATTTCCACTAGCAGATTACTATAATTACTTATATCCATCCCTCTTTTCATCACTTTTCTCACACCCATAGGGTTTAACCGGCAATATTTGGTATTTGTAACCAGTTCGCTATCACTCAACACAAACAAGCCTGACGCACTAATGTGCATGCAAACAATTTATATGATCCAAAAAAGGAGATGTACCATGAATAGAACTCGTCAATTGTGCATATCCGCCAGGATTGTCTTGGCGTCCACACTCCTCCTCTTTAGCCTGTCATTTCCTTCCACGATTGAAACCGGGCGTGCCTTTGCCATAGAGCCCACCTCCGAACTTTTGCCAATCGAAACCTACTCACAACAGCCGGACCGCCTTATCCTGGCAACAGGCTGGGGAGATAACTTCGATAGCTATGCAACCGGATCGTCATTACAAGGTCAGGGTGGGTGGAAAGGCTGGGCAAACAGTCCGGCTGGTGCTGCCTTCACCAGCAACGCACATGCATTCAGCACTCCAAACTCGGTGGATATTGCGCCTGCTGCCGACACGGTCCATGAATATTCCGGCTACACCGCGGGCGAATGGATCTACGAAGCCTGGCAATACATCCCTACCGATTTTACCGGTCAATCTTATTTCATCTTGCTCAATCAATATGATGATGCCGGAAACACCGTAAACTGGTCAGTCCAGGTCAGGTTTAATGGTGATACCAACCAGGTTGAAAATACCGGCACCTCAGAAGGAACACTGCCGCTAATGAAAGGTATGTGGATGCTGCTGAAGATTGAGTTTGATCTCACCAATGATACGTGCGCGTTTTACTATGGGGGTCAGTTGCTCTATTCAGGCACCTGGACTGGCGAGGTCTCCGGATCGGGCATCGCAAATCTCGCCGCCGTGGATCTATTTGCCAACGACGCCAGTTCCATCTTTTACGACGATCTTCTTCTTACACCCAAGCCACACCATCTTTATGTGCCTTTAATTATGAGATAAACTAAAACCCCCGCCTCACACTGCTGAAGTGGCAGGGTGATTAGGCACCAAGTCCAAAAGGTTGACGTATAGGAAGCGTTAATCAATAGATCGTCATCGGTTGTGACCTGGCGGCAATCTGAATTTGCCATTTTTCCAACGACCACGGCCATTGCCACATGTTTGGGCGAAGCGTTTGTCAAGACAAAGATGGTTTACATGTTGTTTAGGGTAATTATTTACACTTTATATCTATCAAACAGATCATGCCGGATCGTTGAGTTAACAGCGTTTTTGCCATGGTGACGGGTCACCACGGGGGGGGGACCCCTACATTGAGAGGTGTCCATCGTAGGGGCAGACCTCCGTGTCTGCCCGAAGACTGTAAACAATCATACCTGTCTACACAGTGTTCTCTAAAATCAGCTTTGAATTGGCATAGAAAATTGTCGGGCTTGCTTCGCCTCTACGTCTGAATCTATAATGCACCAACTTATCGTGCCTGTATCCAGCCCCATAGTGACATTTTTTAATTAGAAGGTTTTTGTGGTTCCACTAACAGGCTAACAGCCATTATCTGATTCATTATATGCTTGCGGATGGTGAGTATAAGTTACGGTAAAGACTCACAAGCGGACCCATCTTTATCTCTATCTAATCTCGACCAATCATTGGATTTTGAACCGCCGCAAGATTCAAAACAGGCTTGGGCTTCGGAATGAGTGGCAAAATCGCCACAATCATAATCTTTAGAGCAGGTACAGAGACTTTCGGTGGTTGGAGAAATATCGCGGGATTCAGGGTCAAAGTAAGCCGGCGACCACATGCCAAGTTGAGTAGACTCTGCTTCACCTTGGGCTTCCTGGAAGGTGTTATCACAGGAGATATCGGGGGGAAACGAGATGGCGCTTGCCATACCAATTCTGACCAGATATTCATTCACGAAGATGCCTTCCACCACAACATACCTTAATAGCCTTGTAAAACTGTCAATATCCGATACGTCTCTTATAAGAGTTACTTCTTTTCCCAACACCAGGTCCGTATTAGCATTTGATGCCGAAATGCCCAATTCTCCGTCAGATGGCTCAGGGGCATCGATACCAATATATCGGACTTTTTTATTTACGCCGTTTATTTCAACAACGATGGTATCTCCATCAGTGATTGATACCAAGACCCCAATTTCGGTTAACGAGTCCGATGGGATGCATTCTCCGTTTTTAATAGCTTCAGCGGTAACTGTTGGTGTGCTGGTGCGCGTGGGTGTGCGGGTAAATGTAGGTGAGGGAGATTTAGTAGAAGTCCGTGTAGGCGTTGTGGTTTCGGTCGGAATTAAAGTTGGTGTTGGGGTGTCAGTTGGTTCGAGGGTAGGTGAATGGGTACGTGAGGGTGTGTTTGCAGTAAGAAAGGTGGGTTCTACTTCATTCGCCTCGCTTGTTGAGCCACCAGAACAGGCAGATAACATCAAGACAACTGTGAACAAGATAATTTTTATTCGCCTCAAGGTCCCTCCTACAGGCTTCCCGAAAATAGAAAACCAATCTTTTCAATTTTACCAGTCAGAAAGTAATCCATCTTCACGAAAATTATCCATGGAGTAGAATAGCATTCCGATCATCCCACTCCCATGAATGAACATGGTTGCTCCCAATTCAAATGGCGAGCAGAATTTCCCCCAAGTGCCCCCAACAGCGTTATCTGCGCGTTTCGATGTCCATGCCGGGGATTTTAGTTTTGCGTTCGAGGAACTTAAGCAGCGCGTCCAGCGCAAACACCATAACGAGGTACACCACCGCCACCGCCAGGTAGATGCCCACGAAGTCAAAGGTTGTTGTGGCGGCGCGTTTACCCTCCGCCATCAAGTCCTGCACCGCAATCAGGAAGACGATTGCGGTGGTTTTCAGCAGCGAAATCGGTTCGTTGGACCAACTCGGCAGCGCCAGCCGCAGCGCCTGCGGCAGGATCACATAGCCAATCGTTTGCCACTTTGAAAGCCCGATCGACCGCCCAGCCTGCATTTGGGCTGAACCGATCGCGTTGATCGAGCCGCGCAGGTATTCCGCCTGGTATGCCGCACTATTAAGCCCCAAAGCCAGGTAACCAGCGACGTTCTGTGAAAAGGCCATCCCGATCTCTGGCAGCCCATAATAGATGATAAATAGCTGCACCAGCAGCGGTGTGCCGCGAAAGACAGCGATGTACGCCCCAGCCACCCCCCGCAGCCACTTTGGACCGTAACTGCGCGCCAGTGCCAGAAGCAGCCCCAACACGAAGCCAATCGCCAGCCCGACCGCCGTCAGCTCCAGCGTCACCCCTGCCCCCCGCAGGAAGTTTTTGCCAAAGCGTTCGAAATAGCTCAGCCAGGTCAGCATTACTCGGCTTCCTTTTCCTTCTTCCCGTAAAGTTCGGTGATCTTCCAGAGGAATTCGCGCGTGCGGTCAAACTTGGGATGGTTAAACATCTCATCCGGCGAGCCTTCTTCCACGATGAAACCCTTTTCCATGAAGACGATCCGGTCTGCGACCTCACGGGCAAAACCCATCTCGTGGGTGACCACCAGCATGGTCATGCCGTCCAGCGCGAGTTGGCGCATCACCTCCAGCACCTCGCCGATCAGCTCGGGGTCAAGGGCAGATGTGGGCTCGTCGAAGAGCATCACGCGTGGGTCCATTGCCAGCGCCCGGGCGATGCCCACGCGCTGCTGCTGCCCACCGGAAAGCTGCCCGGGATAGTGGTTGGCGCGGTCCGCCAGCCCCACCCGGCTCAGCTCGCGCATGGCTTTTTCGGTGGCGGCTTCGTCGGACATGTGTTTGACCTTAGTCAACCCGAGTTTGACGTTCCCCAATGCGGTCAGGTGGTTGAAGAGCAGAAAGTTTTGGAAAACCATGCCGATGTGCTGCCTCACCTTGTCTTCGTCCGTGCCCTTGGCGGTGATTTCCATGTCATCCAGCCAGATCTGACCCTCATTTGGGCGGGTGAGCAGGTTCACACAACGCAGTAGAGTGCTTTTGCCAGTGCCGCTCGGACCGATGATCACTATCGTATCGCCTTCGTTGACTGTCAGGTCAAGATGCTGGAAGATGACATTTTTGCCATAGGTTTTGGTCAGGTTCTTGATGGTCAGAATGGGTTTGGGCATAGCGGGTCTCCGCGGGCTAAGGGTTGGAAGGAATGCTGAGCTTTTCTTCGAGCAGGTTCAGCAACCGTGTGGTGGCGAACACCAGCAAGAAGTAGATGACGGCGGCACTCAGGTACGCCAGCAAGTATTTTTGTGAGCTGGCCCCGATCAATTGCGCGCGCCGCAGGATCTCCGGGACGCCCAGGGCGTAGACCAGTGAGGAGTCCTTGATCACGATCGCGGCTTCGTTGGACCAGGGCGGGATGGCAAGCCGGACCGCCTGGGGCAGCACCACGAAACGGATGGCTTGCAGGCGGCTGAGGCCCACCGCGCGGGCAGCCATCAGCTGGTCCCCACTGACGGAGAGCAGCGCGCCGCGCACGATTTCCATCTGGTAGGCGCTGCTCACAACCCCCAGCGAGAGCGATCCAGCCCAGAAAGCAGAAAGGTTGACGCCTTTGGTAACCGCGAAGAAGAGGATAAACAATAAAACAATCGGCGGAATTCCGCGGAAAACGGTGCTGTAGAGGTTCATAGCCCTGGCAGCGACTTTGCCGCCGTAGACGTAGAGCAGCGCTAAAATGGTTCCGAGCAGAAGCCCAGCGGGCAAGGCGATCAGCGTTACGCCAACGGTGAGAGCCGTCCCTGAGGCGATATACGAAATGAATTGACCGAAATCCAACGGCTACTCCATTTTTTCCAGGGGCTGCCAGGCTGACAGCCCCCGTGAGTTTGGGTCAGTGTAACTTGAACTGGCGCTTACTGCTCGCTAAAATATTTCACAGCCAGCTGATCGATGAAGCCTTCATCCTGGAGCAGCTTGATGATGCGATCGACCTCAGCTTTTAATTCAGCATCGCCATCGGGCAGGACAATGTTGATCGGTCCTGTGGAAAGCTCGCCGTGGAAGACCACTGTGAGGTCGGGGTTTTGGGCAACCAATGCCTGCACAGGCACATAATCTGCCATCAGGACTTCAATGCGCCCGCTGGCGAGGTCCAAAGCCGCCTGATCCACGCGTTCATAGCGGGAGAGGTTGGCTTCGGGCAGCAAACCGGGGGTGACCAGGTTGTCGGTCAGCCAGCCATCCTGAACGGTGCCGGATTGTACGCCAACTTTGTAGTTGGCGGCATCTTCGGGTTTGGTGATGGTTCCGGTGAAGGCGCTGCTGACCACGAAGGCATCTTCGGTCGTGTAGTAACCGGCGGAAAAGTCAACGACTTTGTCGCGTTCTTCGTCATAGTTGAAGCAGGAGATGGACATATCCAGCTTGCCGCTTTGAACGGCTGCCACGAGGCTGTCGAAAGGCATATCCACCCACTCGAGCTCGACGCCCATACGGTTGGCGATCTCAGCCATTAGTTCGATATCGAAACCGGTCTTATTCCCAGCGTCATCCAGGTACTCGTATGGCGGATAATCGGCGGAGGTCCCGACAGACACTTTTTTTGCTTTCAAGATCTTATCGAGGACGGAAGTAGGTTCGGCCACACAGCCAACCAGCATGGCTCCAACTAAGATCAGTGCCACCGCTAACAGAAAATACTTTTTCATTTTTCCTCCATGAAAGAGTTGGGTTAATGGATTGTTAAGCCGAATTATAAAGCATTATTCTTTCAAGCAAGGAATAATGATCACAGAAAGGAGTAATTGTGGAAAAATAGACCTTTTTGGGAAATTTCAAACCATGAATATTTACCCACCGTCCTGTTCCAGATAACGGAACAGGACGGTGGAGAGTAGTGAATTCATCTTACTTGATAGTCACTGGTAAATAAGCATCGAAAGACCAGCGTTCAGCAGTTGTGAGGTAAGAGCCATTCCACCCGGCAATGGCGTAAAGCACAGGTCCGATGCTGGCATAGCCAAATGTCCTCCTGGCCTGGATCATAATGGCAGGATGGGCTTTCCACACCCCCGAGTAACCCTGTGAAGTGTCGTAAGACTCGCAGGAGTCAAGGTAAGTGGTCCAACCGCCGCCACATGCATATAAAGTGGTGCCAACAGCATACAACCCTCCACCAGATCTTAACCCGGTCAGACTGGTTGCAATATGCCACATACCGTCAGCCGGATCATATACTTCAAAACAATTTGGGCACAGGAAGCCGCCCTGAGAATATACTTTCCCATTGATAGTCACAGCGCTAAGGAACGAATCCGCAACGTTTCTTGAAGCTAAGGTTGACCATCTCGACCCGGCAGGTGCTGCTGGATCATACAAATAGGCAGATGCCTGGGCACTGTTATTATGATCTCCACCGAACAGAATAAGTTTGTTATTCACGGCGGTGCAACCCATTCCATACAAAGTCAATGGCACAGGGTCGGTCGAAATGACAGACCATGTGTTTGATGCAGTATGGAAGACCCGTAGTGTATCGAAGTAAGTGTAAGTGGCACTAAAACCACCGGGGATATAGATATCCGTACCGATCACCGCCGCACAAATGTTACTGGCGGGGTCAGGCATTGCCCCAGCCAAAGTTGTCCAGGTGTTCATCGAGGGATCATACCTCTCCACCGAGTCGGTTCTACCTCCGCCAGGTGTCTCACCACCGAACAGATAGATCTTGCCACCCACAGTCGCGGCTGCAGGGCGGGAGCGCCCCACGCTATTGATCGCGTCAATGCTTTTCCAAAAATAGCCTGAAGAGCCGCCAATACTGAAGGCAAAATCGTGTAATGTTACGCCAATTTCAGTCCAATCCACCCACTCAGTGCCGAGGCCAAAGCCATTGCCAGGATTGATAAATTTTGCAACCTCTCCATTCGTAGAATCTGCTGGGTGAAGACCAAATTGCCCAAAGAGATCATATGCGAGTGTTGGATAAAACACAAGCCAATAGTGTCCTGCTGGTAATCTCAGCGGAATCGGGAGCTGCAGATAAGTATTGGAAAGCTCTCCGCCGTAGCCATCAGCAAGGGTCACATACGGGGAGGAAGGCGGTAATGTGAGGGACCAAACCGGAGGAGCGCCTCCCCCAGAAGGGTCGCCTGCAGGTAGGCCGCCGTTATCTAAATAAATTTTCCAGTTGAGAGCAGTGGCATTTTCGAGCGAGGTAAAGCTACCCCAACCACTGCCAGGCACAAAGATCGTATCAACTTTCCATACATCCGACACGACAAAATCGTCTGAAAGGAAAGCACTGAAGGTAGGAAGGTCAGGGAATTCCTGATCTATATACGCAGAAGGATCAATTGTGCTTATGGCTTAGTCCCAAAGCCAATCATTGGCAGTTCCCTCTATCACGAACGGCATGCCTTGCTGGAAAGCCGTGTCGTTTGCGGGCCCCCAAGCACTGGTGATCGGACTATATGCGAGAGCATTACCTAATGTGATTTGCCCCAGAATTGTGATCGGTGGAGTAAATACACCTTGGGGTAGAGAACCAGCGACATTCCAATCCAACCAATAGGTTCCAGAATAAAACGTCGAATTGACATCAGCTATAGCTGTCATGATTGGACGCTGCGCATTGGTCAGATCGGTATCCAGCACGCGATAGATATTGGTCCAATAGGTATCGACCAGACGATTGGTAACAAGATCTCCAAAGACGATCGAGCTGGCAGGATCGTCCGGAGGCCCATCCCAGATTTGAAGATAGAGCGCTGTTATGGTTGACACAGGCGGGAGGGCATAGTTGTCTGTTTGATAGGCATAAAACGAAATGTTATCAATCTGCCAGCTTCCCCCTGGGGGGATTGTGAAGTCCTCACTTAGTCGGTACCCTGTGGAGTTCGAAATGTTAAATCCAAATGTGTTCAACCCTAATGCTATCTGAAGCGCGGAGGCATCGTAGCCGTTGAAACCTCCGCCAGGATGCGTGACAAACGGACCATTGTCATGAAGGACTGTTGACTGGATTACCATACCCCCTGGAGCAGACCGGACTGGACACCGTGAGGAGTGGAACCAATCCAGCTGTCGGACTCAATACCCAAATTCTGAAAGGGGATTGTTGAGGTTTGAGGTTGTAAAGGCAAAGGAGTCTCAGGAATATATTCATCGTTTGCCGGACCATTGCTGGCTGGATAACCCTGCGCTTCAGGAAGAGGGTCGGGAGAGATAAACTCTTCTTTTGAACTCAGGGTAGGTGGGTTTTGGGGTTGGGCGAGCGCGTTTTGTACGAGCCCGGGACCGCTGAAGGCGATCAGGAATGAGGTGAAAACAAGAAAGCCTGAAAGTACCTTGCTTTTGGTCATTTTTCTCCTTTTCGAAATAGTAAGACTGCTTGGTTTTAAAGACAATTTCAGTCGACTCAGTGAAAACATTGCTGCAAATTTAGGTAACAATTGACTAATAGAACAAATTTCGATACCGGGAGTAAAAAGACACAAGATGTTTACCCCGGTGGCTAACAAAAATTATATTAGAAGGAATGGGTGACTTCAATCTATTGCTATACATACTTTGTACAAACAAAATGAAAGTGGTAATTATTGATTTTGTTACCATATGCCCCATGTTTGGATAACCTGTACGGTGAGCCCCAAATGTTCCAATCAGTGATATACTTCTGCAGTTCTCGTGTGAGAACTTTTATTTTGGGTGTACGTTTTGGACTTTCTAAAACAGGTATTTACTGGTTGTGTTTGGGAGTGCTGAGCCGCGAGGCAACGCGCGTTGCAGATAACATTACGGAATAATCAAGACATCCCCCTGAGTAAAATTGAACAATGAGTGGCGAATGGCATGCCTGTGGCATGTTGTACCTCTTGCCTGCTCTTACTAGGAAAATGGAGTTTTGATGACTGTAAATTTTGAAGATTTTAACCTGCGCCCCGAACTGGTGCAGGCAATCACCGCGCTGGGTTACACCCAGCCCACACCGATCCAGGCTGGGATCATCCCGCTGATGCAGAGCGGGCACGACGTTACCGGGCAAGCTCAAACCGGCACCGGCAAAACAGCCGCTTTCGCCCTCCCCATCCTCAACCGCATTGACCCCGAGCAATACCTGCCCCAGGCTTTGGTAGTCGCCCCCACCCGCGAATTGGCTTTGCAGGTGACCGAAATGATCCAGTCGCTGGGTCAATTTATGGGTGTGAGTGTGCTGACCGTTTATGGCGGCACCTCGTACACGCAGCAACTGAACCAACTGCGCCGTGGCGTGCAGGTGGTGGTCGGGACGCCGGGTCGCATCCTGGACCTGGTCAAGCGCGGTCGGCTGGACCTGACCGAAGTGCACACCGTGGTGCTGGATGAAGCTGACGAGATGCTTTCGATGGGCTTTGTGGAAGACATGGAAGCGATCCTGGCTGCCACACCGGACGAACGCCAAACCACGCTCTTCTCCGCAACTTTGCCTCCCCGGATCCGTGAACTGGCTCGCAAGTACCTGCGCAATCCCAAAACTGTCGCCATCCAAAGCGACCAGGTCACTGTCGCGGCGACGGAGCAGCGCGTTTATTATGTGAACGAACACGACAAACTGGCTGTGTTGACACGGCTGTTTGAAATGGAAGATATCACTTCAGCCCTGATTTTCACCCGCACGCGCGTGCGCACCGGCGAGCTCGTCAACGAACTCAATCTACGCGGTTACCCATCCGAAGCCCTTTCGGGGGATCTAAGCCAGGAAGCTCGCGAGCACACCATGGCGCGCTTCAGAGCGGGACAGGTGAAGGTCCTGGTGGCAACCGATGTGGCTGCCCGCGGACTGGACGTGGAGGGAATCACGCATGTCTTCAATTACGATCTGCCTGAAGAAACCGAAACTTTTGTGCACCGGATCGGTCGCACGGGTCGTGCGGGCAGAACTGGTGTGGCAATTTCGCTTGCCAGGCCTTCTGAACGACGCCAGGTGCGCCTCATCGAACAGTTTACCCATCAGGTCATGCTGGAGGGCACGGTTCCAACCATTGAGGAAATCCAGGCGAAGCGGATGGACAGTCTGCTTTCGAAGATCGAAACATGGCTCAAACGCGGTCGTGCCAAAGAAGAACGCGCCCTGGTCGAGACACTGGTCGCCAATGGTGCGGACCCGATTGATATGGCTGCGGCAGCTCTCAAGGTTGCCCGGGCTGAAGAAAAGCAGCGTCCTATCCCTGAGATCAGCCCGCTGCCCGAGAAGGCTGTGCGCCCCGAGCGGCGCGCTCGCGGAGAACGAAATGAACGTTCTGAACGCTCTGAGCGCGGTGGTCGGGATGAGGCGAGCTCACGCAGACCGCGCGAAGCCAGCGGCCGCACCAAACCACGTGCCAGCGTCCGTGGAAATCAGAGTGATGAAGAAGGCATGATCCGCCTCGAAATGGGGCTTGGCAAGGTGGATGGTTTACGCCCTTCGGACGTGGTGGCGTCGATTGCCGGCATCGCCGGGATCCCGGGCACCGCTTTGGGCAGAATTTACATCCAAAACCACCGCACCACGGTGGATGTTTCTGAGGCACATCTGGAAAAGGTTATCTCGGCAAACAGCAATTACAAGGTACGCGGGCAGTCCTTTACCCTCACAAAAGGATAGGCTTCCCCCAAATGAAAGCACAACAGCCAGAGTTAATCACCCTGGCTGTTTTCTTTTTCTTCCTCCTGGATGAGCTTCGCTTCAGCTTTTTCGATTTGCTGGCGGTCTTTGTCTGTCAGCTTGAACTTGAAGATGACCGGGATGATTGCAAAAAGTGATGCCCAAGCGGTAATCCAAAACGGGGTGGTCGGCGAGATGTTCTCATAGAGTCTCGCACCAATCGCCGGCGCCGGCAGTGAGAACAGCCCCAGCCCGGATTGCACCAACCCAAAGCCCGTGCCGCGCAGCTTTTGCGGCAGCACTTTGCTCAATAGCGACTGATAAGCTGGGCTCATCAGGCTGAAGCCAACCCCCAGCAAAAAGTAACCGACCGCATACACCAGGAAAGTCTCGGCTTTGATGAAGATGATGATGCCGGTGAATTGCAGGGCGAAACCCAGCGCAATCGCAAGGCGCTCGCCATGCTTGTCTGCGAGGTGACCGGCGGGGAAGGAAGTGAGCATCATCGCGATTCCGAGGATCGAGCTCAGCCAGCCAATCTTCTGAGCGGTCATGTTGGCAATCCCCTCAAGATAGACCGGGATCAGATTGCCCGAAAAGGAGAATGAGACATCGCGAATTCCATCTGTGACCACGATCCAGGTCATCACGCCGCCGGCAATCACCAGGCTAAAAATCGCGGACAGGTTGACCTTCAGCGCGCCCAATTCGAGACGGGCTTTTTTACCGTCTTCCTGGCCCGGATGGCGCGCTTTGCTTGCCATGCGAACCCTGATAACAGTTGCGATCGTGTAAATTGAAGCAGCCACCATCAACATGGTCTTGAACCCATAACGGTCGACCAGGAATCCGCCGGCGGGTGGGCCAACAATCGCGACGATGGTGTAGAAGGTGTCCACCAGCCCGTAAACCTTAGCCCGGCTGCCTTCCTGCGATTCCTCAGCGACAAAGGCGCCGAAACTGGGCCCCACGAGCGAACGGGTGATGGCGTTCAAGCCCTCCCCCAGGAAAACCCACCCCCAGGTTGGGGCTAAAATGAAGGCGATATAAGAAAAAATACCAGTAACACTACCAGCGGCAATACTTTTCAACCGTCCAAGACTATCGGAGATCCAACCGCCGAGGATCTGAAGCACCAGGGGGATGATTTGGGATATGGTGAAAAAGGCGCCAATTTGGGCGATATTAGCGCCCAGCGATTTCAAATAGAGCGGTAAAAAACCGCTATACATTGCTCCTGCCACGTTGGCAAGGATCATTGTCACCAGGAACAAGCGCATCACAGGCGAGAGCAGAGGCCTTTTTGCTTCGGGTTGGTCTGTTAGAGTCATGGGTTTGATTTTACAATCTGTGTTGACATTTTGGGCTTTTCGTACAAGAAATCGGTTAATCGGGTGAGTAGACCTCTCAGGATTTCAATACAGCACTATAATTGAGAAAACAATCAAAGGAGAATACCATGGAATTTAAGGATTCAAGAACTTACCAAAACCTTGTGAACTCATTTGCTGGTGAGTCACAAGCTCGCAACCGCTACTCATTCTATACTGAAGTAGCCGAAAAAGAAGGTTTGCTGCATGTCGCCGCAATCTTCACCGAAACCGCCGATAATGAACGCGAACACGCGAAGTTATTTTATGATCACATTATTAAGCACCTCGGGGCTGTGACCATTCATGTCGATGCGGATTACCCCGCGTCCGTTGGCTCCACCTGGGAAAATCTCGAAGCCGCTGCCGCCGGTGAGCACGAGGAATTTACTCTGCTCTATAAAAATGCCGCAGCGATTGCCAAAGAGGAAGGCTTTGATAAGATCGCAGAGACCTTCACCGAGGTCGCAGATGTGGAAGAAAAGCATTACGAGCGCTACAAGGCACTGGCGGATGTGGTCAAGGACGGAAAGTACTTCAAGCGTGATCATAAAGTCTACTGGAAATGCCGAAACTGCGGCTACATCCACGAAGGTGAAGAAGCCCCCAAGGTCTGCCCCGCCTGCAAGCACGCACAGAAATACTTTGAGGTCACCTGCTTCGAGCAGTAGATCGTGCATTACCACCAGTTGGTTGGATTAAGAGCTGTATAGGCTGACAACGTTAATGAAACGAGGCTGACATTTTGTCAGCCTCGTTTGGGTTAACTTATCACAAACGGTTTACTTGAGAATCAGCGGCAGGTAGAGCTTAATCGGCAGGGGATCCACAAATTCTGTCGTAAAGAATAGCGGGTAGCTCACCTGTTGGGTATCCCCTCCCATATCGCTTAGACCACTCAGCCCGACGCCAATCAATGCCGAGGATGGCAGAGGGTCAATTGGATAGAGGGTCAACTCATTCGTTGCGAGGTCAAAATCGCAAATAACTGGGATCAGATTGGCGGGGTTTGGTTCAATCCAGACGTCCGGGCAGATACCTTCGCCTTGTGGCATCACCTGGCTCCAGGTGATCACAATCGTGGCGTCGAGTGGCACATCGGTTGCGCCATTGATAGGGGAGGTGTTGAGCACGATCGGGTCGCGCCAGTTGAGTACCGTGTAGGCATAAGTCTGGGTGCCGGTCGTGCCATATGAAACGGTGATCGGCACGTTGGCAAGTTCCTCATTGCCGTCTGCGCCTTTCATGACCGTTTCCCAATTGCCGCGCGTAATTTTGAACTCAAACGCGCTGCCATCGAGAATATCGGCGGTGAGAGTCCAAAGGGTGTCGCTGACCTTGGTCATCGGCACCGCGCCCGGGTTCCAATTGCCGATGGCGGGATGTCCGCCCACGATGTAAACCACACCGGGTGTCCATGAAGGCACGGTTATCTCGAACGTCACCGCCACCAGCTTGGCTTCAGCGATTTGAGAAACCACGTTGGAGGACTCACTTGCATTAAAACTGGTATCCAGCGCAATGACATAATAATGGTAGAGCTGATCAGTCACCACGGTGGTGTCAGTAAAAGTAAGAGCCGGCGCAAGTACGCGGGTTATTTTGTTGAAGGTGATACCGTCGGTTGAGCGGTAAAGGTCATAAGCGTAAACCTCTAGGTCGTCAATGGCTGCAGTCCAGCTCAGCGAGATCGAGGAAGCGCTCCAGTCATCCACAGCCAGTACCGGAGCAGATGGAGGAATGGTGTCAAGTGAGGGGTTCACATACAGTTGTCCCGCTTTAATAGGGTCGTATGGGTTAAAAATCGGCCCGTTTTGATAGGCATATAGCCAGGAAACGCCCCCATTGGTGGAGTAGCGGTAAACGTAATCGAACTCGCCAGTAGTCTCAGGCAGGAGGGTGCCGACAAATTCGTCATTATTGCCTGCTTGACTGCTGAATTCTGCGTCAAACCAGGTCCAATCCGCGTTGCCGCGCGGGTCGCTTTCGTTAGGTCCATAACCCACCTGCGCCAGCAAACCGGGCGTGGCTCCAGGCTCGGATGTGACCCTGCAGAGCTCTGGATACTGCCAGCAGTTTGTTTTGTGGTATTTTCAACCAGGTTACCATGCTTGGCGAACGTGCCCGCAGCGCCACCAGGGAGAGGGATCACGACCAGGCGTTTATTAAGGTAGCTGAGGAAGTCAAAGGCGACTTTGTCCAGTGCCCGTGCTGCTCCTCGTGGGTCTGCCATGAAAAATGTTGGAACACAAGTAAAGGGCTTTGCAAGAATTGCTCTCCAGACCTGGGGGTCGAAATGGCAGCCGCGCAGTCCTGCGTACGGTCGAAGAGATCTGGGCGCACTCCAAGATGGCTGAGAATGACCTTGAAATGCTCAAGGAGGAAAGCTGGCGCGAAGATGCCCGGGTAACCTGCCCCTAACGCGGCACCAACTCCGGTGCTTGACGTCGAAAACTTCTACTTTAAAGCAAGCCAGACTGCTCCGGCGAGGATGATCACCACGCCAATAACCAGCATCACCAAGTCGGCTTTGTTGCTCGAACCCATATTGTTAATTTCTGTTGGTTTCGAAGGGTTGACCATGATGTCGATCGATTGACCTACGCGGTATGTATCGGCGACATAAGCCTTGGCGTACTCCCTTGAGTATTGTTTGCCATCGAAAGTGTATGAGATGGTGGGAATGTATTCGTGAGACTCGATGTTGTCTTTCCTGCTCGCTTTGTCCTTGATAGCCGTGATGATGGCGGTAGCAGGTGCGGTGCAGCGCTTAGTCTTGATTGCGCGTTTGATCATATTGATAAGAGTAATAAGTACGAAAATCAATCCGACTATCCAGAGAGCGATTACAACGGTGTCCATAATAATTTTCTCCTTAGCTAATCAATATTCCAAATCGAATTATTTGTTGTTACTCCATCCGGTGGGATGAAAACTTATGGGATGCCATTAATTCTATGCGGATGCCTGATTAATACAAGCAGGAAAATTTTCTGGAGTCCTACCTGATTGCCAGACGTTGCCTATCGCCTTAACGAGATATTGGATAATATCCGAATGCAGAGTGGCGGCAGTGTGATCGATATGAGTGTTAAGACAATGATGGTTTACATATAGTGTAGGGTGATTATTTACATTTTTTCAATCCAATAGATCACTCCGTGTATGACCTGTAGGGTTGACGCCTGCGTCAACCATGAAATTGTGGAACACACAGGCCTGTTCCCTACGATGGTCTTGTGACACGTAAGGGTCGTGTCATTTCCAAAGACTGTAAAAAAAATCACCCCGGATAATGTGAAACAATCATACCTGTCTAAACAGAGAGCCAGAACCCCATCCTTGCTTTAGAAAACCGTCCGCAATTGAACCATCCGCGCTTAGGAGATTTGATTTTCTTCTGGGTTGAACGCAATCAGGACTTCGGTGCGAGGGATATAATCAACTTGTGGAAAACATGAGAAAGTTGGTTAAAGATGCTTATAACTCCTGCGCTGGTGATTATTGTTTGACCAGAGACGTTTTTCAGAGCCAGAAATATTTAGACAAACTCATTGAGTATTTAACGGTAGATTCGCAAATCCTGGATGTAGGTTGTGGCGCCGGAATACCAATCGACGAATACTTGGTTGGAAAAGGACATGATGTCACGGGCGTTGATATTTCAGAACGGCAAATTGAACTCGCAAAAATCAATGTTCCGAAGGCGACCTATTTAATCGGTGATATGTCAGAAATGAACTTCCAACACAATTCATTTGACGCCATTGTTTCTTTTTACGCAATATTTCACATTCCAAGAGAAGAACACCTGGACCTGTTCAAGAAGATCCACGCTCTCTTAAAATTTGAAGGAATTTTTCTGGCTACATTGGGTTATGAAGAATGGGAAGGCTCCGAAGAGTTTCATGGGGTAAAAATGCATTGGAGCCATTATGGCAAGGACAAAAATCTTGCTTTAGTGAAACAAGCCGGTTTTGACGTAGTCCAGGCAGAAGTTGACGAATTTGGCGGAGAACGCCATCTTGTTGTATTGGCAAGGAAAAAACTTTGAATGATTAGTTCAGTTCTGCCATCGCCTTGCCAAGCTGTTGGATGATGTCCGAGGGTAGGGTGGCGGCGGGATGACCAACGAGAGCCAGCGCCAGCTCAGCCGCGCGGGCGTGCAGCCAGACCGCCAGTCTAGCAGCGGCGAGAGGCGCGAGCCCCTGCGCCAGCAGCCCCACGATCAAACCAGCCAACACATCGCCCGAGCCACCGTGCGCCAGGACAGAATTTGCGAAGGGCAGAACGTGGCATTCTCCCTCGGGTGAGACGACCAGGGTGTTGGGACCCTTCAGGATCAAGTTCTGCCGCCATGCTTGCGCATAGGTGACGGCGAGTTCGTGCCGGTTGGAATGAATCTCACCCAACGGAAGCCCGGTCAAGCGGGAAAACTCCATCTCGTGCGGCGTTAGAACGGCGCAATTTGGCAGGAGGCTGGGCCACTCGGATCGTTTACTCAGGATATTGAGTGCTTCCGCGTCGAGCACCAGCGGTAGGTTGGGCGTGTGTTCGCGCAGGTGTTTCAGCAAGCCAAACAGGAAAGCCTGCGTGCCTTCGGTCTGGTCCAAACCCGGACCCACCAGGACTGCGTCCTTACCCCCTGTAGGGAAAAGGCCTGCCTTTTCCTCTGACCCAAGGCCTGCCTTTTCCTCTGACGCGAGGCTTGATATGGCGCCTTCTTTTTCGGACAGCACCAGCCAGATCGCCTCCGGGATGCTTGCGGCGAGCGGAGAGTGAATGCTCTCAGGAATGGCTCCAAAAACCAGCCCTGCACCACTGCGCAATGCCCCCTGGATAGCCAAGTTAGCCGCCCCTGTGTATTTGCGCGAGCCTGCGATCACCAACGCCTTGCCAAAGGTGCCTTTAAACGAATCATCCGGGCGGATTGGCATCAGCAAGCGCGCTAATTCGGCTGTGATTGGGGTTTCAGAATAGTTTTCCATCGCTTTAAATTGTACCAGTAGAGAGATCAGACCTTGCCTTATGCCGCTTCTCCCCGACTCTTCTGATTGCCTTGAATGCTCGCCATTAACAACACCAACATCAGCAGGCTCAGACTGGCAACGACAAGCCAGATCCAGTTAAATTTGGGAACACGTTCAAGCAGCGTGGCAATCAGGGGGATCCCTACGGCGATCCCAAGACTATTAGTGAATTGGACAGCGCCAAAACGTTTGCTGTAAAGTTGCTGGCTGAAAAAGTAATTGGTCATCCAGGTTAGCGACACGGTGCCCATTGCTACACCGATTCCAAAGGTCAGCAGCATCAGCACCAGGAATGGTAAAGAATCGATGAAAACCAGCAAGACACAGGTGAGGGTCATCAAAATACCTGCGAAAAGAGTGGCTTTTTTTGCGCCGAGACGGTCATAAAGAGTTCCCAGGATGAATTTCCCCACCAACATCGAAGCGCCATAAGCAGACGCCACAATCGACACCTTAGCCACGGAAAAATTCAGATCCCTCATGTAGATGGGCAGGTTGGAAAGCGTGCCTGCCCCGGTGAATCCCGCCAGAAAGGCTGCCCCAAGAAATGCCATGAACCAGATTGGCTGGCGGGGCAGTGGCTCGCCAGTCGGCTGATTTTTTCCAGCTTTCACTGGAGCGCCCTGGATCTCATCCTTCACCAGGTAGGTAACAAGCAGCGCTGAAGGCAGCGCAACCGTCAGAAGTACTATTCCAAGCAACAGGTATCCCGTTCGCCAACTCTGGGTGTTTATGATGTTGTTGATGATCGGGTTGAGTACCATCGGGCCTAGCCCGCTGCCAGCAAGGGCGATGCTCAGAGCGGAGCCAGTGTTTCGGGTGAAATGACGCGTAATGATGGTGGAAATGGGAATAATCGAGATGCCGCCAAAGATGAAGCCGAGTAAACCGGACAGAAGATAAAAATGGAGAAGCGATTGGGCCGCCTGAAGCCCGAAATAACATAAACCTGCCGCCAAAATACTAACAATCATCGGTTTTTGAATTGCATTCTTTGTGTAAAGAAATCCCCAAAACAAAGCTGCAAGCATGGACGAAAGCGATGTGATTGTGCCTGTCAGGGCGAAAGTAGCCCGGCTGACACCCAGATCAGCGGAAACGACCGGGTAGAAAATGCTCGCCACATTCATGATGATGCCCATGGTGGTAGCCATAATCAAGACACAACCAATCAGGATGATGAGGTCCTTGGTTTTTTGTTCAAGTTTCGCCATGCATGCAATTCTATCCGAGAAAGGAGGTTGTGAGGTCGTTGTGTGGTGAATGTCGTAGCCGTAGGTCAGGTCATCGTGCTCGAGGAGTATGCGTGGCCTGCCCCGTGTAATTTTGCGGGGTTCAACCTGACGCAAAAAAAGTAGATAATGACTTTTTTGCCAGCAACTTTGACGTCAGGTTCAAAAGAAGAACCTGACCTACACATAATTGCATTTTTGAAGCAACTTCAGATTACCACGTCGCTATGCTCCCCGTGATGACAGGTATTTCCGCAAAATATACCGACGTGTGACCAAGCCCGCCATTCTACCTTTCTTTGACTTTTACAACCTTTTCCGGCATAATTAGGCTGTGGCTTGACCTGGTCAGGGCTCTGACCTTTCGTGTACTAGAACAAAAACAGGAACGCTCGTGCAACCTAACAACGCTGAACACAAAAATCCAGGGGTCATCATCCGATTGGTCGGGGTGGTTGTTGATGTTGAATTTGGATCGGGAGATCTTCCTTCTATCTATAATGCCTTGCTGGTAAAACGCAAACAGGGCGGCGACTTGATCCTGGAAATCCAAGAGCACGTCGGCACTAACGTGGTACGTGCCATCGCCATGGGCAGCACAGCCGGTTTGCGGCGTGGCATGCCCGTGATTGACCTCGGCGAGCCGATCATGGTCCCGATTGGCAGAGAAACCCTGGGGCGGCTCTTCAACGTCATCGGTCAACCGATCGACGACAAAGGAGCCTTCGAGCCAACAAAATTTTCCCCGATCCACCGCAAACCGCCCGCCATCCGCGACCAGGTGCTCTCAACCGACAAGATCGTTACCGGCATCAAAGCCATCGACCTCCTCACGCCCTACCCAAAAGGCGGAAAGGTGGGCTTGTTCGGCGGGGCAGGCGTTGGCAAGACCGTCTTGATGTTGGAGTTGATGAACAACACCATCACCAAGAGTTCGGGCATCGTACTTTTTGCGGGTGTGGGCGAGCGCAGCCGTGAAGGCAATGACATGTGGCTGGAGATGAATGCCTCCGGCTTGATCGATTCAGCCATTCTCACTTTCGGGCAGATGAACGAACCACCCGGAGCGCGCATGCGCATCCCCTTCACCGCCCTAACAATGGCGGAGTACTTCCGCGACGAAGAAAGCCGTCCGGTGCTGATCTTCATCGACAACATCTATCGCTTCATCCAGGCTGGCTCCGAGGTTTCGGCGCTGCTGGGGCGCTTGCCGAGCGAGATGGGCTATCAGAGCACGCTCGAGTCCGAAATGGGCTTGCTGCAGGAACGCATTACCTCCACCAGCAGTGGCAGCATCACTTCGGTGCAAGCGGTCTACATCCCCGCTGACGACGTGACCGACCCGGCAGTGGCTGCGACTTTTTCGCACCTGGATGCCACCACGGTGCTTTCACGTCGGCTGGTTTCACTCGGGCTTTACCCGGCGATCGACCCATTGCAATCCAGCTCGAATTTATTGACGCCTGAGAACGTGGGGCGCGAGCATTATAACGTCGCCATGCAAGTCCGGGCAACCCTGGCTCGCTACGAAGAACTGCAGGACCTGATTGCCATCCTCGGCATGGAAGAACTCTCTCTGGAAGATCAGCAAATCGTGATCCGTGCCCGCCGGGTGCAGCGTTTCCTGACGCAGCCCTTCATTGTGGCTGAGGCATTCTCGGGCAAGCCGGGTGTGTTCGTGCCAATTGAAGAGACTGTGCGCGGCTTTAAAGAAATCCTGGAAGGCAAGTACGATGACCTGCCCGAACAGGCTTTTTACATGACCGGCACGATCGCGGACGTTTTGCGGCAGGCAGAGGAGATGGAGACAGCGCAGGATAAATTCAACCCGGAGGGCAGCGATGAGCCGGCACTCTGACCCTGAGAAACTGCTCAGGGTGGAAGTGCTCAGCCTGGGTTCGGGCGGATTGGAACTGGACCAGGTCGAAAGGCTGCAAGTGCGGCTGGAAGATGGCTCCTGGCTGGGGATCCGCCCTGGGCATGTGGCAATGATCGCAGCCACCGGTGATGGAGAGCTTAAATACCGTAAAGAAGACCAGGATCGATCTGTTCCGGTCAAAGCCGGCATACTGACTTTGTCCGACAACCTGGTCAGCATTTTAACAACTCACTAAGGCGACAGTGGCGAAACAAGATAATGCCACTGCTGGTCAGGAGAACCAACCTGAGCCGCTGAAAGAGCAAAAGCCTATCCGGCTCAAGCGCATGTTTTCCGCGCGGGATCTACGTGCGACGACTATCGGCTGGGAGATCGCCATACCAATTGTTGGCGGCCCTTTGCTTGGCTTTTTCATTGACCGCCAATTTGGCACCAGCCCGCGCTGGACGCTCATATTGTTGGGGGTGGGCATACTTTCCGCAATCGCGGCAGTGGTCCGGTATGTGAGATATGAACTTTATGTGATGAACAAAGAAGTGGACGAAAAGCGAGCGGCTGAGCTCGAAAAAATGAAGGAATTGATCAAAGAGCAGGAACGCAGGCGTAGGCAACGTTATGGAAAATGAAGGCATGAAAGTTTTCTGGATCATTTTTTGGGTCCTGATCGCCACAGGTTGGTCTGTGCTGTCTTTCCAATGGCTGCGCAAGGAAATCGAGGAGATCCATCCCATGCTGGATGGACAAAAGCCACATATGGTGGGGCTCATCCTGCGGCGTTTTGTCGTGTTCATTCTGCTCGGGTTGCTGCTCTACCTGGCATTGCGCACTGAGCCACTGGCAGCGATTGCGATGATCCTGGTTATTACGGTCGCCACCTGGGTGCAGGTGATCATCTATAACGATCGCCTCAACAAAACGCCAGATCGGAAGGAGAAGTAAATTGGATGTAATTCAACACAACATCGTCTTCACCCTCTTTGGGATCCTGCCCATCCGCGACACGGTGCTCTACACCTGGATCACAATGGGCATCATCGTTGGAGTGGTGTTGATCCTGAAAGTGCTCAAGCCAAATCTGTTGGAATACATTCTCGAGATGGTAATCAGCATCCTGGATGATGCCATGGACGTGGACGATCTGCATCCTTACATACCATTGCTGGGCAGCCTGATGATTTTCACGCTTTTTGCCAACCTGATTTCCATCATCCCGGGCATGAAGTCTCCGACTGGGGATATCAATACCACCATCGGGCTCTCTTTGATCGTGGTGTTTTCAGTACACATTTATGGCATGATCAAGAAGGGTGTTTGGACGTATCTGAAGGAGTTTGCCAGCCCGATTTTCATGTTTCCGGTTGAATTGATCGGGCAGTTCAGCCGCACCCTCTCGCTTTCGATGCGTTTGTTTGGCAACATCCTCAGCGGAGACTTGATTGTGGCGATTGTTTTTTCAATCGTGCCGTATCTCCTGCCGATTGCCCTGACCGCGATTACGATGGTCTCAGGCGTGCTGCAGGCGTTTGTAATGACGACCCTGGCAGCCTTATTCATTTCGTCAGCGGTTGAAATTAATGAAGAAGACCAAAGAATGAAAGCAGAAAATGCTGAGAAGAAAAGACTACGAAAACTAAGCAAAATGACTGAGAAAGGAAATAACTAATGGAAAATATGACACCTGAGGTTTTGATCATCGTTGTCACAACGATCGTTTGTGGTGTGGCAATTGTGGTTGGAACCATGGTTCCAACATGGGTGGAGGGAAAAGCAGCGGAAAAGGCGATTGAAGGAATGGCACGACAACCAGATGCAGCACCTCAATTGCGAACAGCCATGCTGATTTCTCTGGCGCTGCTCGAGACAGCTTCGATCTATGTGTTATTGGTTGTGCTGGTGCTTTTGTTTGCCAACCCCTTAATTACACGCTTCTTCGGGGGCTAAGCCATGCTCGACCTTGACCTTAGCACCATCATCTGGGAGATTCTCAATTTCCTGGTCTTGACGGTGATCCTGTACTTCCTGGTCTTCAAACCGATGACCAGGCGTGCAGAGGAACGGGCAATTGAGAAAGCCGCTCTCAAGGCTGCACTGCAGCGCGACCAAATGGATGCCCAACAGCGCCTGGAGGAGCTCGATGAACGCCTGATCAACCTGGACGAAGAAATTGAAAAAATTACCGACCAGGCATACCTCAACAGCCAGATCCAGCAGAAAGATTTGTTGGAGGCGACCCACCAGGAAGCCGAATTCATCATGATGGAAGCTGTGGCTGAGGCTCGCAAAGAGCAGGAAGTGGACATCAAACGCTTGCAAAGCAACCTGGTGGACACCGTCATCAAGATCAGCAATGACACCCTGCGTGAGGTCACGCCAGACCAGGTTCACGATCAGCTCATCGAAGAAATGACCCGCAACATCTGGAATATGGGTCGGACCGATATGCGCATGGTTCAGAACATCCGCGAGTCACTGGAGGAAAGAATTCCAACCGTGGAAGTCGAAGTGCCGCGTAACCTCACCACCGAACAGCAGATGAAATTGATCAACACTTTCAACGCCCTAACGGACAAGGAAGTGGAGCTGGAAGTGCGCGTCAGACCTGAGCTTGTGAGCGGCATCCGTGCCAGGGTCGGCGACATCGTGCTCGACAACACGGTTAACGCCCACCTGGAATCCTTGCGGGACGAAATCGGTCAGAAATTAGAAACGCTTGCAAAACCTGAAGATGAATGATTTAGACCTTGCGACTCAAAAGCGGCTGACTGACCTGAGCGAGCGATTGCACGCCAACGACCCCCTGTCGGTAACCCGTGAAGGGTTCCTGGGAGGTGTGAAAGCACGCGTGGCAGAGAGAATACCGGCACACCCGGAAACCCTCAAAACGGAATACGTCGTCGGAGAACTGCAGTCTGCCAGTGGGCGGCAAAAACACCAGGTCTTCATCCGCAGTGTTGGCACCGTGCAGCATGTTGGCAACGGCATCGCCACGCTCAGCGGGCTGCCGATGGTTCACCTCGAAGAGTTGGTAACCTTCCCGAATGGGGTTGAAGGGATGGTGCTGAATCTTGACCGCAAGCACGTGGATGTCATTCTGCTTGGTGATGATACAGGCATCCGCGGTGGTGATGTGGCGATCGCGACGGGGAAACGGCTCAGCATCCCGGTGGGCATGTCCTTTCTGGGCAGAGTGGTGGATCCGCTTGGAAGACCACTGGACGAAACCCGCACGATTGTGCCCTCCGAATACCGCTCCGTGGAACGAATCGCGCCGGGCGTGATCGAACGCGCGCCTGTTGACACGCCACTCTTCACCGGAACAAAAATCATCGACGCGCTCATTCCGCTGGGGCGGGGGCAGCGCGAATTGATCGTCGGCGATCGCCAGGTCGGCAAGACCACCCTGGCACTGGACGCCATTCTCAGCCAAAAGGGTACCGATGTCCGTTGTGTCTACGTCTCGATTGGGCAGAAAAAGACTTCTGTCTTACGCGCGGTTGCGACCCTCAAGGCGGGTGGGGTGATGAACCAGACCACGGTGATGGTTTCGAGCCCGGATGATCCGCCCGCGCTGCGTTACCTGGCGCCATACGCTGGGGTAACGATGGCAGAATTTTTGCTGGATAACGGCATGGACGTTTTGATCGTTTATGATGATCTTTCGAAACATGCTGACACGTACCGTGAAATGAGTTTACTCTTACGGCGTTCACCCGGGCGGGAAGCCTATCCTGGGGACATCTTTTATCTCCATTCGCGCCTGCTCGAGCGTGCCTGCCGGCTGAACGAGGCGAATGGCGGAGGAAGCATTACGGCTTTGCCCATTGCGACGACCCAGCGCGGGAACATCTCGAGCTATATTGTGACCAACTTGATCTCCATCACCGATGGACAGATCGTTTTGGACGCAGACGCGTTCAACAAAGGCAACAAACCTGCCATCGACATCGGCAGGTCTGTTTCGCGCGTGGGGTCCGCGGCGCAGGAGCCGGCGATGAAGTCTTTGGTTAAAGCGCTAAAGCTGGAGCTCTCGCAATATGAAGAAGTGGCGCGGTTTGCCAGGTTTGGCACCGAGGTAAACGAAGCCACCCGCAAGCAGATCGAACGCGGGCAGAGGCTGAACGCCCTCCTGCAGCAAGGCCCCAATAAGCCGGTACGCTTCGAGGATCAGGTAGTGCAGTTTTACGCCCTCACGCAGGGTTTCATGGATGAGGTGAAACCCGGGAAAGTGGAAGCTTTTATTGATGATATGGTCGGCTACCTGCACAATCATGCCGCCCAGGCGATCGACGCCATTAAGCACGAGCGCGCCCTGAGCGATGAAACCAAGGCGGACTTAAATCAGGCTTTAGGTGAATTCTTGCATTATTGGGAAATGAAAGAGAAGCAAAGCAAATGAAAATGATCATGGCGATTGTGCCAAAAAAATATGGCGATGACGTGCTTTCTGCACTGATCAACGCAGGCTTTACAGCCACATACTCTGAAACGCGCGGTGGTATGCTGCGCCAGAGTCAATTAACGCTCTTTATCGCGGTTCGCAGCAGTGACGTCCAGACGGCGTTGAACGTCATTACGGACTCGTGCAACGAGATTGAATCTATTCATCAAGGTTATGGGCTGCAAGCTGATAGTGAGCCGCACATGGCAAACGACGGTGCGCCTCTCGGAAAAAGCTCTGCGGTGGTTTTCATCTGGACGCTCGACAAATTCCAGGTGGGGTAGAGCATAAATGTCTGAAGGCAAGGAACGCGCGGAAGCCAGGCTTTCGAACCTGGAGGCGATCGAGCCGCTGCTCGGCTCCTTGCGCGTGCTGTCCCTGAGCACCATGCAGATGGCGCTCAACCGCCAGGCTTCTCTTTCCGAATACGCGGAGCGGTTTACCAAGGTGTCAGAGCAGGTACGCTCGCTTACAAAGAATCAACTTGAGCAGCACGAGTTTGAAGAGCGGTTTGATTACCGACCTGTGGAGCAGAGCCAGGTATTGGCTGTCATTGGAAGCTCCCGGGGCATTTGCGGTCAGTACAACAAGCAATTAGCCCGGTTGACTGCGGAAAGATTAAAACAGAAAAGCGATTTGCCGACGAAGGTGCTCGCTTTTGGCGTCAGGGTGCAGCGCGCGTTAATCCAGGAAGACGTCAAGTTTGAGGCTCATGAGACCCTGGGGCAGGGCTCGATGCCGGCTTACGACCTGGCTGCCCAGTTAATGCGAGAGTGGTCAACTGGTCATGAAAAGGGCACACTCGCGAAGATCGAGATCCTGTCCTTCCGAAAACATGCGGTCAACAACACTTACAGCCCGAAGTTCACCACCCTCCTCCCCGCGGCACGAATAGAACGCCAGGAAGAGGAAAATCAAGGGCTCCCATGGCCACCACCCATCATAGAGGGCGACCCGGAGCGGATGTTGGAGCAGATCGAAAGCCACCTGCTGGCAATCCGCTTCTACCAGTTGATCCTGGACGCCATCGCTGCGGAAAATCTTTACCGCTACCGCCTGCTCGAAGAAGCAAAAGAAAATACTTCCACTTTACTCGAGGAACTTCGGTTAGCCATCCAGTCTGAACGTCGCAAAGAAATAACCCAGCAGCTCCAAGAGCTTTTGGTTGGCTCTGGCATGTTGGCGCAGAGATAACCCCCCTTGCTTTATTGCATTACTCGCCTGTGATCATCAACGGCAGGAATATTTGTGGTGGAGGATTTGTGCTGGTTGTGAAGAACAGTTCCAGGTCATACACCGACCCGCTATTGCCCGGCTTAGAATCGCATACGAACACCTGCCAGGTTCCGCGGGCATTCAGACCTCTATAAGCGTCCAGGCTGCCATCAGTTTGTGGGCTGACGTTGCGTTTGAACAGTGGCAGTCTAAGGTCGTCGCGGGTTCCGTCGTTGATAGGCAGGGTCGATGCGTCATCGATCCGCAGGTTGTAGTCAATGTTGGGATCCATGGACGGTTCGATCAGAGTCTTGGGGTTTGCGTCCATCGGTCCTTTCAGGCTTACCCTGACTTCTCCCCGGGATGAATGCGCCACCATTACCCCAAGATCAATATCTTCAATCCAGGCATCCTCTGAGAACGCGGAGGTATAGCTCACACCCAGCCCGCTGGCGCAACCGTTATCTGGTAATGCTTGTGTCACCCACCACAAGAACTTCCATGTCGCACGGTTGTAGGAAAAATCCCACACCTTGATATCCACCTGGTGGAAACCAGGCTCGGTTGGCAAGGGACTGTTGCCATCTTTAGCAAAACCCAGGTCAATATAAAAATCACGGTTTTCATAATCGCCTTTTGTCAAACCAGGCAGGAAATACTGGTTGACGTAATCGGTATCCGAACTGCCACCGGGCAGGGTGTGAAAATCCCAGACCGAATGAGTCTCAGGGGCTCCGTCCAATTCGAAGGTGATGCGATGCGGCGGCAGGTAATAGACCTGGCTGAGAAACAGGTCGCGCGCGCGAATGTAGAGGCTGTAATCCGTCCCAAAAGGAATGGTGTAGCCGACGAGGAGGGTGTTGCTGCCGGTGAATAGCCCAACTTCCTGGACCTCAGGAGGTTGCGCGTCCACAAAAGTATAGTTAAGGAACTCCAGCGGGTTCAGGTACACATCACCAGCAGCAAGGATGTTGAGGTGGATGTGGTGAAAGTAGTAGCCAAAAGACCAGACCGGCCAGGTGACGATATTGCCCAGGAGGCTGTTGGCAGGAATGAACCCCCCATTTACGTGGTCTGCCAGGTAGGCCGCATAGGCAGCGTCAATTTCTGGTGGAATGGTGAGTCTATCAAGATGATGATATTGCCAAACGTAGCCTTCGGGGTCAAGGATGGCCACTTCCCAGTAAAGTTCTGAAGGAGAGCTGTAGTTTTCAACATTCACCACCTGCCCAGACACGGGCGTGCGCACCTGGGTGCCATCAACAGCGAGGATATCAATGCCATGATGGAAGTAGGCATCGTTCAGGTCGCTGGAATAGAGCTGGTAGGAGCTGTCGAGATGCCCCACCTGGACAATCGCGAATGGCCAGCCATACCGCGAGTGCAGACCATTAGGATCCCCCGTTGCAATGCCCGCCGAGCCGGTTTGTATGGTCGCTTCAATTCGTTCAGGATCCTGAGGTGGAACGACAGGGGCTGCCTGAACAGAACCGGGCAATAGAAGGCTAACAACCATGGCGAGTGTAAACACCAGGTAAAGAAGGGGTAATGATTGTTTGTGCTGGAACGCGTTCATGCAGCAACCTCTTTTTTCTCAGGTCAGCAATGCAACTGGATTGTATCGCATGCTGTCAGGTTTGAGGGTTAATTCGGAAAATGTCGTTCTTCTTCCGAAAATATGTAAGGTTGGAATTGGGTATTGCGTAAAATATCGTGTATAATATTTGTTTGCGCGCCAAAAAGGCGTAAGCATGATTTTAAGCCCGGAAGGAGGTGAATAGCTATGGCAAGTGTAACTTTGAGATCAAATGAATCGCAAGATTCTCTACTCAAGCGCTTTCGTAAGAAGGTCGTGAAGAGTGGTGTGCTCAGCACCGTACGCCGCAAGCGCTGGTTTATTTCCAAGAGTGAGCAGCGTAGAATGGACAAGAAAAAGGCTGTTCGTCGTACCTTCAAGAAGCCGTACGAATCGTAAGAGCCAGGAAGTGAGGTTTTATGGCTAAAGAAGATGAGAAGATTACCGTTGATGGCACGATTATCGAGGCCCTGCCCGGCACACAATTCCGGGTGAAGCTTGATAATGGTCATGAAGTGCTGGCATATCTTTCCGGTCGAATGCGTCGTTATTACATCCGTATTCTCTTAGGAGATTCAGTGCGGGTGGAAATGTCGCCTTATGATTTGGATCGTGGTCGGATTGTCTACAGACAGCGCCGCCCAAATTCAAACGAACCACAGGAATCCTAGCTCTTGTCTCATTACAGCCCTCCTTTTGGGGGGCTGTTTTTTTACCCCAATTTGGATAGAATCCAGGCTATGCAAACACTACAGACCCCATCCGGGACGATTCGCAATTTCGATTTGGCACGCGATGGCGAGATTGTTGCCAATCTGATCGAAGAGGCGTTCGCCTTAAAAAACGATCCGGACGGACAGGTTGTCTTGATCCAGATGCGCGAAAACGCTCGCAGGCTGAAGCAAGCAAGTTGGATGCCGCTGACAGGGACATCATTAGGTTTTGTCTGGGAAGTTGAAGGTCGGTTGGTTGGCAATGTTTCGGTTATTCCCTACACCCACAAAACACGCCGTCTTCACCTGGTTGCCAATGTGGCGGTTGACCCTGCTTTTCGGAGCCAGGGCATTGGCACGGCTCTCGTTTCACGCGCGCTGCAGTATAGCCGGCAGGCTGGTGTGCGTGAGGTCTGGCTTCAGGTCAAGCGTGACAATGGATCCGCGATCCGAATGTATGAGCAGCTCGGTTTTCACCGGGATCATTGCCTTGACGTTTGGAAGAAAGGCGGCTTGATACGCTCGAACCCATTTCAGCACTATCACTATCCCAGTCTCTACGAAGTTCGCCCGAGAGAATTCGCTGATTGGCAGAACCAGAAGGCATGGCTCGACCTCAACTATCCACCTGCTGTTCGATGGTACGCTTCACAGGATTTTGGCAATCTCTCGCCATGGGCGTGGCTGAACCCTCTGAAGTGGGCGAACTTGCTTGAACTTCGCCAGGTTAGTTTATCTGTGGGCGAGAAGCTGGCGGCTGTTCTGAGCCTGCAACGGACGAAATTGCGGGCTGACAATCTTTATATTGCCGCTCCCGAGACTTCTTCTGAAAGCGAACATGTGAAATTGTTATTGACTCGTTTCTTGCAGGAAGATTGGCCAGGCAAGCCGCTTGCAGCAGAATATCCAGCCGGCAGGGCTGCCAGTGGCTTTGAGAGCAACGGTTTTATTTTGGCTCGGACCTTACTTTGGATGCATACCGAACTATAAAAAAAAAGCCCGCACTAATTAAATGTGCGGGCTTTTTTAATGCGAGGTTCCGAAATTTAGAGCTCTTCGTCGACGACGATTTCAGCCAATTTCAGGAATTCCTGCCATTCTTCTTTGAAGAAGTGCAGGGTTACATTATTGAGTTCCAGATGATAGGTTGATTCGCCGTCTGGTTCGTCAGCTCGCCAGGCGAGGTAATTCTCGGTCTCGGCAATGGTAGTGGTTACAGGTTCTTCGTGTTCCATAGTATCTCCTTGGTTTATTGTTTGATTATCTCATAAATGACATCGTAATGCTACTTAATCATTCGATTTCTTCGATTCTTGATTCTTTCCCTTTGCCTTAGCCCGTTTGTCTGCCCGGTCTGAGAGCCCGGTTGTGACTTGTTTTATTCGGTTGCGAAGCGGAGCAGTGGTTTTATTGAACCATGCGCTGATTTTCCCCAGGGGTTTTTCGAGTGAGGCACGGATGCGCTTGCCCAATTTGCGCAAGGCAACCAGCAATGCTGGCTCTTTGGGCTTGCGATAGTATGCCATTCCCTCCCAGGGGTCCTGGTCGAAAATCTTTTTAGTCGCGTATCCAAATAGCAGCTTGAGGGTCGCGAAGGTGGGGGCAGCAAGGATGATGCCCAGCAGACCGAATATCTGACCACCGATCAACGCCGAAATCATGATTGCGGCAGGATGCACTTCAAGTGTCTCACCCATCAGTTTTGGAGTAACGACATGGTCGAGCACCATGTCGATCACCATCGCGATCGCCATCACCAGGATGACGTACGCCAACTTTGTCAGTCCAAAAGGCGTTGGATCCTGCAAAATAGCGCCGACGATGAAACCAATCCAGCCGATCCAGGCACCAAGGTAAGGGATGAAGCGACCCAAACCGGCGATAATTGCGAGAACAAGGAAGTAAGGCAGACGCAAAATGCCTAGGAAGACGATGTAGACGACGATTGCCAATGCGACAACGGTGAACTCACCGCGGATGAAGGCGTTGAAAATCTTGGTGACTTCCAAGCCTATGCGCCGGAAATCTTTTTCAAAGCCCTTTATGTTGACATTAAACAGCTGCTTGCGGACACCGTTGGATTCCGAGGTGATAAAGAATGAAACCATGTAGGTGATGACCAGGTTGAAAAGAAAGCCTCCCACAAACCCGACCAGCTTGGTAGCCTGGGATGCGGCTGGCTGCAAATAGCTGGTGATGGTTTGGGCAATAATGTCTGTGTCCAGGTAAGGCAAGGTGAATTTGAACGGTCCAATAATAATGATTCGTTTGGACCATGTTTCAAGGAAAGCAGTCAGCCCACCAACATTTTTTGTAAGGTTTTCGAATAGGTTCTGCACCTGGGTAACGATGGTAGTGCCAGCGCTGGTGAGAAGCCAAACAACCAATCCGGCGATCAGGAAGTACACAATGGCAGCCGCAATGCGCCAGGAGATCTTTAAGCGTTTGGTGATCAGATTGCATAGTGGGTAGAGCAAAAATGAAATGATGAAAGACGTGATCACCAACTTGAAGTAATCATTAAAGCGCACGATCAGCGCCAGTATCCCCGCGATCAACAAAAGCCCAACTACAAGCTTGGTTGCCCAGCCCCAACGAGGCGAATCAGGCGAACTCTTCTTAATGGGCTCCGGTTCGATCGGCGCGGGCGATTGGATTGGATTAGCAGATTCTGTCACAATTTGATTTTACGCTAAAAAAAAATAAGTGCAACAAAAGACCTTCATAAAACCACATCCACACACCGCCTGGATGAAATTAGCGGTTAGAATTGACTTGGAATCATAAAGGAGTGTTGATGGAATACAGAAAATTTGGAAATACCGGTCTGGATGTGTCTGCCCTGGGGTTTGGCTGCATGCGCTTTCCAGTTGTAGATGGCGATAGCGCCAGGATTGATGAGCTGCTTTCAGCGGCGATGCTGCGTTATGCAATTGATCAGGGTTTGAATTATGTCGATACTGCCTGGCCTTATCACATGGAACAAAGTGAGCCATTTGTGGGGCGTGTTCTTCAGGATGGATACCGCGAGAAAGTTTACCTGGCAACAAAAATGCCATCCTGGCTGGTCAACTCGCAGGACGATCTGGAACGGATTTTCACCAGTCAGCTTGAACGCCTTCAAACGGATCACATCGATTTTTATCTCTTGCACGCGCTCAATGCCGGCTCCTGGGACAATTATGTCAAACTCAAAGTTTTCGATTGGGCGGAACGCAAGCTCAGCCAAGGTTCAATTCGCCAGCTCGGATTTTCGTTTCACGATCGCTACGAAGTTTTTGACCGGATTCTGAACGGCTATGACAACTGGAGTTTTTGTCAGCTGCAATACAACTACATGGATGTCAACGAGCAGGCAGGGCAGCGCGGCGTGCTCGAGGCTGCAGAAAAGGGCCTCGGTGTGGTCGTGATGGAGCCATTGCGCGGCGGCAAACTGGCGGCGCAAAATCCGCCGGCAAAGGTCGCTGAAGCCTTTAGCCACAGCCAGCGCGACTGGACTATGGCGGAGTGGGCTCTGCAATGGTTGTGGGATCAGCCGGAAGTCTCTCTATTGCTTTCGGGCATGTCCACCATGGAGCAGGTCGAACAGAATCTGCAGAGTGCCTCGCGTTCAGGCGTGGGCAGTCTGAGCGACGATGATCGCGCGACGATCAGCCGGGTGCAGCAAGCCTGGTCGGGGTTGGCGCCAGTTCCCTGCACCAGCTGCGAGTATTGCATGCCGTGCCCAAGCGGTGTCCAGATCCCCCGCATCTTCAAACTTTACAACGAATCCGTCATGTATGACCGTCAGGAGCGTGGGCAAAACGCTTACAAGGGTGACTTTACAGATGATCAGAAAGCGGATATGTGTGTTGAATGCGGTCAGTGCGAGACGCTCTGCCCGCAAAGCATTCAAATCATTCAGCAATTGAAAGATGCCAACATTTATCTCACGGGAGGGGCTGTTTGACCCTGCCAATCCCGGCTGAACCAGTAAGACGGAACGATAAGCCCTGGATCATCCTGGCGGGCACGGTGTTTCTCGCGGTGCTGATTGCCTGGCTGTGGTTTACGCCTGCCGGCTTCTGGGAGAAACTGCGCGCCCTGGGTTATTCGGTCTGCCACCAGCTGGAGGAACGTTCCTTCTGCATCCACGGCATTTGTTCACCTCTTTGCGCCCGCTGCACCGGTATGTACCTGGGGGCGGTCCTTTCGCTGAGCTACCAGGCGTTCCATGGACGCAAAGCCAAGTTCCCCCCGGTGTGGGTGATTGTGGTGCTGGTGTTGCTGTTTGGATGGTTTGGGGTGGACGGCTTGAACTCCTTCCTGCATTTCTTCCCCAACTTCTCTGGCATTTACGAGCCAACCAACCTGCTCAGGTTAATTACTGGGATGGGGGTCGGTTTGGGGATTGGTACTGTTCTCTATGTGTTGTTTAATCGTACCGCCTGGAGTAATTGGCTGGACGAGTCGCCCTACTGCAAATGGTATTCCTTCCTGCTGTTGCTTGCTCTGTCTGCGGTTTTGATCCTCCTGATCCAGACGAATCACCCAGTGGTGATCTATCCAGTGATGGTGCTCTCCGGGTTGGGGGTCTTCCTGGTTCTTAGCAGCGTCTATACTGTGGTGGCGTTGATGGTCCTTCGGCGGGAGAATGTACAATTGCGCTGGTCGGAGTTATTACTGCCAATCCTGATGGGCATGACGATTGCTTTGCTGCAGCTGTTGCTGACGGCATGGCTGCGGTTAGCCTTAACCGGCACGTGGGAGTCGTTTAACCTCTGATTTTCTACTGCCCTTCCGGCAAAGAGTGGCTATAATGAAAGTGTTGAGGAATATCTCAACTAAAGGAAGGAAATTATGACAGAAGTTATTAGTGGAATTCTTGGCGCATTTGGTCTGTCGGTCTCGGCAGGTCTCAACGCCTATATTCCATTGCTGGTGGTTTCACTGCTGGCAAAATTCACGACTCTGATCGAACTGGCAAAACCTTGGGATGCCCTGGAAAGCTGGTGGACGATCGGAGTTTTAGGGGTGTTGGTGGTGATCGAAGCCGTGGCAGACAAAGTGCCGGTGGTAGACCATGTCAACGACGCCATCCAGACGTTTATCCGTCCGACGGCAGGCGCGATCTTGTTCGCCGCAAGCGCGAAATCCATCACTGAGATAAATCCGGTATTGTCCCTGATTTGCGGGCTTCTGGTTGCCGGCTCAGTGCACGCTGCTAAATCGGTAGTTGCCAGACCCGTGGTGGATGTTGCCACAGCGGGGATGGGCACGCCGGTGGTAAGTACGCTCGAGGATATTTTCGCGACGGTCGTCTCGGTATTATCCATCCTGGTGCCAATTTTGATGGTAATTATTGTGTTTTTGACCATTTGGTTGATCGCTTCAATAGTTAATCGCCGGCGCAAGCCAAAGGCCGGCGAGAGTTTAAGTTAAAGGAGTCATGAAATGACAGAACAAACACATTCAAATCAGGAACAGATTACTTCTGCATGGTCGATCGTCAGCCTGATCGGCGGTATCTCTAACTTCATCGGCTTTCCTTTTTGGGGCGCAGTGGTGGCGTTGATCACAGGATACATCGCTAAATCAGAGATCGAGAAAAGCCATGGTCGGATTGGTGGCGAACGCCTTGCACGAGCCGGCTTGATCCTTGGCTGGGTTGGAATCGGGCTTGGAGCCCTCACCATTTGCCTTGGTATCTTGATGTTTTTGGGCGTTTTTGGCGGAATTGCCTTCTGCGGTCCGCTAAGTGAAATTATCAATTCTTATCGCTAAAGAGGTCATTCATGGAAGATCAAAATTATCAAACTTATTCTGAACCTAAGGTGGTTGATGCAACGCCGCTTTACACCGAAAAGCCCAAGAAGAAAAGCAACGCCTGGTGGATCATCCTGCTGGTGGTTCTGCTGCTCTTGTGCTGCTGCGTTGTGATTGGCGCTGTAGTAGTATTTTTCATGGTAGCCAGCGGTCAATACCGGATCGACTGGTCGCTGCTAACCCCCATTCTCAGCCTCATCTAAACATTGCTTTCGTTCCTACCGGCCTGGTTGAAAAACCAGGCCAGGTTTAATTAAGTCGGGATTGCCCAGAATCGCCTGCACCGTTTCCTGGCAGCGTGTTCTGACTTCAGGCGCGAGTGTCAATTCCTCGAACTCATCTTCATCCAACAGACGGTATTCCCCGTTGGGGTAGACCACCAGGTCAAGAGCCAGGTCCTGCCAGGTGATGTTATCCGTGCTGAATTGTGCTGGCATGCAAAGATTGATGTACCAGCATTTCACCTGGTCGGTTTCGCCATGATGGACCTCGAAGATGTTGTACCAGCGGTCGTTGAAGTACCGCTCCAACATCAGGTCGCCCTTGTTGAAAGTGACTTTGTCTACAGCCACGGCATCGGCTCCGCTAAAAAAAGCGCGTACTAATCGGCAGAAGGCTGTCTCGGCGATCAGCTCGCCTTTCCAGCTAAAGATTGGTTCGCCGAGGTGGTTTTGTTTGAAGACGGTAATGGTTTGTGTGGTCATATGATGGGAAACGCGAGAATTTTGTCTGCAGACCAGCTGACCTCAAGCCTTGAGCCAATCTCAGCAGGTGTTTGGCTTCTGGCAAGCAGCGAAATCTCACCACAACCCAATTCCAGCTGGTAATACTCTCCCATAAAGAGCGAATCGCGGACGATGCATTCAATCAGGTTGCTATCCTCTGAGACTTGAGCGCCAAGTAGTGCGTCTTCTGGGCGCAGCAGGATCTGGCACTCCTCACCAGGCTTGAATTGATGGGGTTGGACGTCCACGTTTAGCTCAGCGAAGCTTGTTTTGATCATTAAGGAGTCGGTTTGGCTCACCACGCCCCGAACTACATTGCCCAAGCCGAGAAACTCTGCCACCCATGGTGTGGCAGGCTGTTCAAACAATTCCTGCGGCGTACCCTGCTGCAGGATGACACCATCATGCAGTATTACCAGCCGGTCAGCCAACCCAAAGGCTTCTTCGCGGTCATGCGTAACGTAGATGACGGGGATTTGGCTCTGGTGCAGGATGGCACGCAGTTCCTGGATGAGCTGTGTTCGCAGGGTATGGTCCAATGCCCCGAGAGGTTCGTCGAGCATCAATAAGTTGGGCGAAGGCGCCAGCGCGCGCGCCAGCGCGACCCGCTGTTGCTCACCGCCCGAGAGTTCTGTGATGGGGCGGTCGGCGAAGCTTTGCATGCGGATGCTTTCCAAGCCGGCTTGCACGCGCCGTGAAATTTCTTCCTCTTTCAGTCCCTGCAGCTGCAGACCAAAGGCGATATTCTGCGCTACGGTTTTATGTGGGAAGAGAGCGTAGTCCTGGAACATCAAGCCGAAGCCGCGTTTGTGGGTTGGCACATCGCGCAGATCCTGACCTTGCCATAGCACTGCGCCGGATTCTGGTGCTTCAAGCCCGGCAATGATCCGCAAGATGGTGCTCTTGCCGGAGCCGGATGACCCCAAGAGGCAGACCAGTTCACCTTTGCCCACCTCAAAACTGACACCTTTGAGCAGGGGCTTATTTTCGTAATCCTTCGTCAGGTTTCTTACTTCGAGCATTAGAACAACTCCTCTCCGGGGAGACGGATTTTTTCGATCAATAAACTGCCCAGTCCACAGACCAGCAACAACAGGCTGGACATCGCCAGTGCCTGACCGTAGTTTAGGGCACCCGGCTGTGAAATGTAGCGGTAGATAGCCACAGGGATGGTGGGCGTACGGGGGTTGCTGAGGAAGCTGGACGCGCCAAACTCACCCAGCGAGATGGTGAAAACAAAAACCAGGCTCACCAGCAAACTGCGCAGTAAAATTGGCAAATCCACTTTGAGCAGCACCTGTAATGGGTTGGCGCCGAGCGAGCGCGACGCTTCCCTGAGGGATTCGGGAATACCGCGAATGGCTGGCAGCATCGTGCGCACCACGAATGGCAGGGCGATCAGCGAGTGCGCGATCGGGATCAACAGCGGGAAAATATTGTTTGCCCAGGGTGGGCGGTTGAAGATCAGCAAAAAGCCGAGCCCGAGCGTCACCGCGCTGGCGCCCAGCGGCAGCATGAAGACAGGCTCCAGGAATTTGTTGAAGCGGGCTCTCCGCGCCATGGCGTAGGCAGTTAACGTTCCAAGCACACCGGCGATCAGGATTGTGACGCTAGAATACAGCAGCGAGTTGCGGATTGCCTGGATGGGGGGCACGTAAAAGATCGACCCACTACGGTTCTGGAAAAGTTCGCGGTAATAGCGCAGGGTAACCCCGACCGCCACCTCTCCGCGTTGACCCCGGTCCGCTTCAAGGGTGACGAGCGACCGCGTGATCAAGCTGAAGACCGGAACCGCGAAAAGCAAAAGCAGGCTGATCACCATGAGGATTACGAAGGTCTTCTGCCAGCCCCGGGCAGGGCGGCTGAGAGCGTTCCGTTCCGGGTTGAGCGCCGCCTTACCGTAGCGGGGCGTGTTGACACGGGCTTGCAGCAGCGTCACGAGCAGAGTGATACCAAGCTGGATCACCGAGAGCAGTCCCGCCACCGGCAGATTGAAGCGGTTCATCGCCTGGTTGTAAATTTCCACTTCGATGGTGCTGAACTGCGGACCTCCAAGCATCAACACCACGCCAAAGCTGGTGAAGTCAAACAGGAACACCAGCAGCGAGGCGCTCAACAGGGAAGGCGCGAGCAATGGCAAAGTGACCTTGGAGAAGGTCTGCCAGGGCGTCGCGCCAAGCAGGCGGGCAGCCTGCTCCAGGCGCGGATTGAGTCGGCTCCAGGACGAGCTGACAATCCGGATGATGATGGAAGTATTATAGAAGACGTGCGCCAGCAGGATGGCGGGCAGGCTGTTAAGCAGCTTTAAAGGGGGTGTGCTCAGGTTGAAGAGAGCCATCAGTGCCTGGTTGATCCAACCTTGCGGACCAATCAGCGTATTAAAAGCCGCTGCCACCACGACCGTTGGCAGAATGAAGGGCAACAGGCTGATGGCACGCACCATCTTCCGTCCTGGAAAATCGAACTTCGCGAAAAGCCAGGCAGCCGGCATTCCCACCACCAGGGTCAAAATGGTGGAAAGAAAGGCTTGTAAAAAAGTAAAGCCAAGCGGTTTGCTGACCTGCGACCACTCAAACAGCTGCCAACCTTGGCGAAAACGTTCTGAAAACACCAGCCTGAAAATGGCTATCAGAGGCTGATAAAAAAAGTAGGCGAGGAATGCCAGCGGTATCAGCCAGAGGGCGAGCGTCAGCAGGGTGAAACGTTTGGTCATAAAAGCGCGCTCAGTTCAGCATCAGATTGATCCAGGCATTGATCCAGGCATCCCTTTGGGACGCAATCAATTCTGGCGCAAGGCTGGCAGGCTGTTGGGGGGATTCCACCGTCTTTTGGAAGGCTTCCGGGAGAACGGCTTCGGGTAGCACCGGGAAGACAAACATCTGCATGGGCACGTCCTCCTGGAAAGGTTGGCTGAGGAGAAAGTCAATGAACTTTTCGGCTGCAGCGCGGTTCTTGGTGCCCTTGAGGATGCCGGCGAATTCGATCTGTCGCCAGCACATCCCTTCTCCGATGAGCGAGGCTGTTGGTGATTCACTTAATTCAGTCTCCGCGTAGATAAATTCCGCTGCCGGGCTGGAAGCATACGAAACCACCAACGGTTGCGCGCCTCTGCCGGAGGAACCAGAGAAATTAGTGTAGTAAGCTGTTTCCCAATCCGAAGTGATCTCGACCCCGTTTTCTTTCATCGCCAGCCACCAGTCCAGCCAGCCATCCTCGCCAAATTCGGCAAT
>CAYPBU010000013.1:0-40855 GCA_964409045.1 uncultured Anaerolineaceae bacterium
GATCTGCCGTGTCTCTTTATTCTATATCCCTTGCTTGGGTATCATACTAATGACACTCATACCATTGATTTCTGTCATCCTGAGGAACGAAGGATCTTAGCCTTCTATCATCCAGTCCCTTATGACAAGTTACTCACAAAAGGTATTGAATCCTAATCGCGCTTGAGTTCCCGCCGTGCATCCTTGCGGCTGACACCTACGTTTTTACCACGGCTCAGTTGCCCCTCTTCGTAATCCGACCAGTTGCCAATATACAAGCGCGGCTTTTCGTCGTGTCCCAGCGGCAGGATGTGAGTGGCAATCCGATCCAAAAACCAGCGGTCATGGCTCACCACCACGGCGCAACCGGCAAACTCTTCCAGGGCTGATTCCAGCGACCGCAGTGTGTTCACGTCAAGGTCGTTGGTTGGTTCATCCAACAGCAGCACATTTGCCCCTGTCGTCAACGTCTTTGCCAGGAATACCCGGTTTCTTTCCCCACCAGAAAGCGTATCCACCGTTTTCTGTTGATCAGAGCCCGTGAAGTTGAACGAGGCACAGTAAGCCCTGCCGTTCACGCTAAAATCCCCGAGCTGAAGGTTGTCCGCGCCGCCAGTAATTGTCTGAAAGACAGTCAACTCTGGGTCCAGCGTGCGGGATTGATCTGCATATCCTAACTTTACCGTCTCGCCCAATCTGACCGTGCCTTTATCCGGCTCGAGCAACCCTGCAATCATCTTGATCAGGGTCGACTTGCCTGCGCCATTGGGGCCAATCACCCCTACAATCGAGCCTGGTGGAACAGAAAGGTCAAGGTCTTCAATCAATATCCGTTCGCCAAAGCCTTTTGAAACCCCGTTGAGTTCGATCACAATATCTCCCAACCTGGGTCCTGAAGGGATATAAATTTCGAGGTCCTTGCGAACCTTTTCGTGTTCCTGGGAAAGCAGCTTTTCGTATGCCGTCACGCGTGCCTGCCCCTTTGATTGGCGAGCTTTGGGCGACATATGGATCCAGTCCAATTCGTGCTGCAGCGTCCGCTGACGTTTGCTCTCGGATTTTTCTTCTACGCGCAGTCTCTCCTGCTTCTGCTCCAACCAGGAGGAGTAGTTGCCCTTCCAGGGGATGCCATATCCGCGATCAAGTTCGAGAATCCACCCGGCAACATTATCCAAAAAGTAACGGTCATGCGTAACCGCGATGACAGTACCCTTGTAGTTTTGCAGGTGGTGCTCCAACCATGCCACCGATTCCGCGTCGAGGTGGTTGGTCGGCTCATCCAACAGCAGAATATCCGGCTCGGTCAGCAGCAGGCGTGTCAGTGCCACACGCCGCCGTTCACCCCCCGAAAGTGTCGCAATCCGTGAGTCAGCCGGCGGGCAATTGAGCGCGCCCATTGCCAGCTTCAAATTGCTGTCCAGGTTCCATGCATCGACCCTGTCCAATTCGTCCTGCAACCGAGCCTGTTTCTCGATCAACTTGTCAAAATCAGCATCGGGGTCCGAAAAGCCTTCATTCACCTTGTCGAATTCAGCCAGGAGATTCATGATTGGCTGCACCCCCTCCTGGATGATCTCTATAACAGTCTTGGATTCGTCCAACTGGGGTTCCTGTTCCAGTAGCCCCACTGTGTAGCCCTTTGAGGCTGCAATCTCGCCGACATAGTCCTGGTCGATCCCAGCCATAATGCGTAGTAGGCTCGATTTCCCCGAGCCGTTCAGCCCCAAAACTCCAATCTTGGCGCCGTAGTAGAACCCCAACGAGATGTCCCGCAATACTTGCTTGTTTACGGGATAGATCTTCCCCACCCGCATCATTGAATAAATTACCTGTGTGTCTGACGGCATTGCTTCACCTCGCTTTTTGCTGGGAGTATTGTAACAAACAAAAGATGTTTGCGTTCCACGCCAGCTCGTGTGGGTCAATCATTATTCTCAACTTTCACCTTTTTACTTGAAGTTTATATAAAGCCTATACAAGAATGAAAGGGTTATTTAAACTTAAATAAAATTGTTGTAATTACAAAATCATACTCACAATCTATGGTAATTCTGGAGTTACCGTTCACCGTATTACTAAGGAGCGAATTCAGACGACCTCCTTTGTTCTTACTAATCTACACAATAAAAAAGGAGAAAAATGAAACCTTCTTTCAGCAAGATTTTCGTAATCGTTTTTTTAGTCGTATTTCTCACAATCTCCACGACCAACCCGGCTGGTGCCCAGCCATCTGACCCCCCAATAATTATGGAAAACGGCGAAGTATCTCCAGATCCCAACCGAGTCCCGACTGTTCTCACAGAACGAACCGATACCTCGGCGAGTGGTGGAAATAATGGCATCAATGCTGTGACCAGCTGGTGGTCTTTAAGTGGAACTACATTTGTTCCATCCTCAAGCGGAATCCTTTATAACTATGGCGGTAATGGGTGTGTGGACACCGGCGCGAATTTTGATGTTTGGCGTGGAAGTGTTAACCTCCCACATGGATCCACCATAACATCAATGTGGTTCAATTACCTTAATGAAACAGCCGATCCCACAGACTCTACGATTTATTTAAGGAGGTACAGTTACGCTGGTACCTTTGATGACATTTTTATCAGTTTCGGTTCTGTAGCGGGTATTGGTAACCACTCGACTATATCATATGCGGGGCCGAATAATATTGTAAATAACAACGATTATAATTACGTTTTGGTTTGGACAGGTGACGTAAACCAAAACCTTTGCGGGGTGAATGTGGCCTACACTCCTCCGCCAATTTTCTTAAACGCGTTACCGTTGATCAACCGGTAGGGCATTTTTTACACAATTCGACACAACATATCAGTGCTTTTCGAATAATAAACCTCTGAGTCAAACTGATCCAGAGGTTTTTTGTCGGGTCGGACGGATTCGAACCGTCGACCTCGCGGTCCCGAATTTACGTCTGACGATTTTACTGCCTAACTGGATTCCTTCTGCTGGAATTCACAAGATCAGGGTCGGGATAAAATTGTTTGCGATAATTTCCCCCACTACCAACTAATTCGAAGTATTGACCTACCACACTTGCATGATTTATTGGACAACTGAATGTCTGACGGCATTCCTTCTCCTCGTTATATTCTTGCAGTATTGGAAACAAAGAGAATTCTGCTTATAGGGCACCAGGCGGTTTTTGTAAGAATTGGAAATCTTAAGTCCGAAAGACCTCATCATTTCTTGAAACTATTTGTGTTTTTAAATTTTTTTTATATAATTGTGGCAGTAACTAATTTGAATTTTGGTGATTCTGGAGTCACCGTTCAGCGTAGTTAGAAAGGAGTGTATCCAGACGACCTCCTTACACCTCCAAACCATTCATATTTATAAAGGAGAATAATGAAAACCACCATCGGTAAGTTTTTTGTATTGGCCTTGTTAGTTGCCTTTTTGGCAGTTTCCAGCGTTAGTCCTGCCGCTGCGCAGTCGCCTGATCCGCCAGTGGTATTGGAGAATGGCGAATTTCCTACAGATCTTTACTTGCTAAACCAAGCCGTCACTGAACGTCGGCTTGCAACCGTTGATGGCGGAGAAAATGGGATAAACGTTGTAACATCGTGGTGGTCAGCCAGTGGCACCACTTTTGTCCCAGCTTCAAGCACCATCACCTACAACTATGGCGGCGAAGGATGTGTGGACACGGGCGCAGATTGGGATGTTTGGCGTGGGCAGGTGAACCTGCCTCAAGGGTCTACTATCACTAGTATGTTTTTCAATTACCAAAATGAAGTCGCGGACCCTGTCGACACAACTATCTATCTAAGACGGTACAGTTATGCCGGAACTTACGAGGATATTCTTCTAATACAAGGTGTAGGCACTGGAATCGGAAATCACTGGGGTTATACAAGCACTGTGGCAAACAATGTCGTGGGTAACTCTGCATATGCCTATGTTTTGGTGTGGGTAGGAAGAACGCAACAAAATCTATGTAGTGTGAATATTGGCTACACACCTCCACCTTTTTTCTTAAATGCTTTACCTATGATTAACAGATAGGTCAGATTAAGCGTTAGTAATAAAAAATCTCTGGGTCAATGCTTTGATCCAGAGATTTATTGTCGGGGCGGACGGATTTGAACCGTCGACCTCGCGGTCCCGAACCGCGCACTCTATCCGGGCTGAGCCACGCCCCGTGAGGCGTTATTATAGCATGGTTTAATGACAAATTTGGAATACCAATTTCAATAATTACATTGTTAGACACACTTAGTTGTAGGGTCACAGCAGAGCACAGCATCCCCTTCGGGAGGCTGTGCGCGTCCAGGGTAACCGCAGGGGGATCCCCCACCAAGAAATCTGTTTCACCAATAAAGAGCTTCCCAAAATGAATAAAATCATCATGGTCGGCGAATCGCAATATCCACTATCTGATTTGCGGTTGGACATGTCGAATTCAAACTATCCATTCCTTTAAAACTTGCTTCATTCCAAAAACATGATAAGTTTTCCGCCTCAGTCGTACTATCTATGCTAGGAGGAATTCTTAGCGAACGCAAAGCATCACCAAACTTGGGCACTCTGTTAAATATTGCAATCCTAAAATTTAGAGCTAAATCATAATCTATTGCTTTGTAATAACCAGGATGACCTCGATCTGCCCATGCTTTTTCCTGAGATTCTAGGTGCCAGAACAATGTTACCGGCTTTAACATTGCTTCCTCGATAAAATCATTCCATTCTTTCTCTGTATAAATCAACTTCATATTATCTTGGTTCTCAAGAGAAATTGAACTCGCAGGGGACGATTTTGTTTGATATAGGGGTACTTCTATCGAATAGAGCATATTCTCATCTTCAAAATGCCGCTTAAAGTTGAATTCAAATACTGCTCTATCATTCTCAGTATTAATCGCGCCAAGAAACATCCGCACTTGTCTATTGTTTTCTTCATAAATCTGCCCCAGAAGTAAAAATTGTCCATGCCATTCTGTAATCATACCCAATGGTAAATTTCCATTTTTAAATTCAGATTCCTCGTAGAAATAGCGACTTATTTTTTCGATTTCTTCGAAAGTAAATTTCCCCTGGCTGGACAAGAACTCTTTTATGTTCTCTACGATCTCTTCTTTATTTCTCTCTTGCTTTTCTGCTATTTCTAATGGGTCGGGAGTATTAGTCGCAGTTGCCTCTAGACTCAAGGTCCCATTAGGCACCTCAATCGTAGGCATTGTTGCTGCCACTAGTGGGGTTAGTTCGGCAGCGTTTTCAGTAGGATACGATGGCTGGAAAACAGCAGTGCATGAACTCAATACACTAGCAAACATGATGATTATTAAAATCCAAGCACAAAAAGATACAGAGTAATTTTGTTTTGGTTGGTTGTTGTTTTTCATAATCTCTCCCTGTGATCGGTATTGGAATTTTACTCCTACCCGAGAAACCAAGAGAAACATAAGCAGGATGAAATGCGTTTCGGTAGGGGCACAGCATGCTGTGCCCGGGCGATGCAGTGCACAGCCTCCCCCTGCGGGAAAGGTCCCTTCTTCTCTAGGACTGAGTGATACTCCCAGGAAAAAAATATCTCTTTTTATGTAGCGGCAGGCCCCTGTGCCTGCCCAGGGTAAACACAGGGGTTTACCCCTACAAGAAATGACCTATCGCCCAACAACCTCTGGCGGTGTTGACATCGGGGGGAACATAACACCAAATCGTCAAAGCAGCTTTAGTCCATCCGCTTTTAACCAAAATTCACGGTCTGATAAGCACTTTCAACACACCCGGCGCTGCTGCACGAGATAATGCTTCAATCCCCTGGTCAAGCGAATAGGTCAAATCGACCATATCCCCAACCTGGATCAATCCCGCATTAAGCGCGCGCAAGCCCGCCGGGTAATTGCCGCAACGCGACCCAACCAAAGTGATCTCATCAACGACCAGTTTTGACAAATTCAAGCTGACATCCCCGGCAAAGGTCGACTTGAGAATCAATGTCCCTCTCGCTCTTGTCAGTGATCGTGAAAGCTCGAATCCTTCTGGCGAGCCGGTCACTTCTACGACAACGTCCGCCAGTTCGCCTATAACATCCTCAGGATAAACCGCTCTAATCCCCCACCCGGCCAGGATCGCGGCAGGTTCCGAGCGCCTGACAACCACTTTCAAATCGCAGCCAGTATTCTTCAGCGCCTGCGCGATCAGCAATCCCAATCTTCCAGCCCCAACAACGATCACCCGGTCGCTTGGTTTGACCTGAACTTGTTCCAGAATTCTCAGCGCGGCTGCGGTCGGCTCGGTAAACGCCGCCAGAACATCCGAAATCGTATCGGGAACAACGGTCAGGTTCTTAGCCGGTAGTTTGCAATACTCCGCGAAAACACCATCATAATCAAAGATACCCAGGGTCTTTCGCCGCATACATTGGGTCGGTTCCTGGCGCAGACAGCGCTCACATACCCCGCAGCTAATGTTGATATCTCCGATCACACGCTTGCCCTGCAGCTCGGGGTGCCCGTTATCGTCCACGACCTGACCTACAAATTCATGCCCGGGCACGCCGGTGAAGTCGTAGTAACCCCTCAGCATCTCGAGGTCCGTGGAGCACACGCCAGCCAGCAATACTTTGATCAGGACCTCTCCCGCCTCCAATATTGGCATGGGCAGATCGGTGCGGAAAGTCATTTTCCTGTTTTCGAGCCAGAGTCCATTCATCAGAACGCTCCTTGCCGGCCAAATTGACGTTCAAGCAAATTCACGCTCAGGTGGATCATGGTCGGTCTGCCGTGCGGGCAGGTTCGAGGCGACTGGCTGGATTCGAGGTTCAGCAGCAAATTTTGCTGCTCCGCGATGGACAAAATCTGTCCTGCTTTGACCGCCATGCGCTTGCAAACCCGCGCAGCAACCCGGACTTCGACCTCCGCCATTAACGGAGTTTCGTCTTCCTCAAAAGCATTGACAACCGCTTCGATCGCGGCTCGTGGGTCACTTCTATCAACCACGATCGGAACCGAACGAATCACAAATGTGTTTGGTCCAAACGGTTCAATCTCAAAACCCAGGCTGATCAGTGCTTCCAGTTGTTGTTCCAGGATGCCTGCTTTCTCGGGCGTTAATTCGATCGCGACTGGATCCAGCAATGCCTGCGAGGGGATGCTTTTGGCGGAGAATTGCGCCATCAGCTGGTCGAACAAGACGCGTTCATGTGCGGCATGCTGGTCGATCAGATAAAGCCCATCCGGACCTTCAGCAATCAGGTAAGTAGATGCCACCTGCCCCACCAGCCGCAATAAGGGCAGATGACTGCCCGGCAAGGGTGGCTGCGGTTGCGCGATCTCAAATTCAGATCGTGGGGCAAGTTGATCCGGGATGTCTGGACTATTGGTTTCATCTGCTACCGAGAAGTTGCTTTGCTGCCAGCTTGGTCCGCTGGTGTCAGGTACGCTCCTGCCCCATAATTGGGTCGCGTTTAGATCGGGAATGGGGGTAAATGCCAGCAATCCCCGGCGAATTGCTCTCTGTACGCCGCTGAAAACCGCGTCCTGATCCCTAAATCGTACTTCAGCCTTGGCTGGATGCACGTTGACGTCCACCAATTCCGGGGGGATAGTGATGAACAGTACCGCCACCGGGTATCGCCCCACCATCAGCATGGTGTTGTATGCCCGGATCACCGCCGAGGTCAGCATAGGGTCCTGCACCCAGCGTCCGTTGACAAACACGGTGATGTCTTTTCGATTAGAACGGGTCAGAGACAGGCTGCTGATGTAGCCTTCCACCTTGAGATGACGCTCCTCGAAATTGATCGGCATGAGCTTTCCAGCTTCAGTCGGACCAAACAGTGCCTGCAGGATCTCAAAACGCTCACCGCTTCCGGTGGTCTGGAAAATGGGTTTATCATCCTGGGTAACGGACCAGCGAATGTGCGGGTAAGCCAGCGCGTAGCGGGTCACCAGGCCGGTGATGTGCCGGTTTTCGGTGGTGTCTGACTTAAGGAATTTCAGCCTTGCTGGCAGGTTGAAAAACAAATCCTCCACGCTCACGCGCGTTCCAACCGCCGCAGCAACAGTTTGAGCGTCTGCAGGCTCCCCGCCTTCCACGCTCAATTTCGCGCCAAGAGGATTGTCCCGCGTGCTAGTGATCATGGTCAGGCGGGAAACTGAGCCAATCGAAGCCAGCGCTTCTCCCCTGAAACCCAATGTGCGGATATTGAACAAATCCTCGGCAGTGCTTAACTTACTGGTGGCATGCCGGCAGACTGCCAACACCACTTCTTCCGCGGGAATACCACAACCGTCATCGGTAACCTGTATCAAGCGTCTGCCTGCTTGCATGACCTCGATCTCGATTTGCTGTGCACCAGCGTCGATTGCGTTTTCAAGCAGTTCTTTGACGACCGATGATGGTCTGTCCACCACCTCGCCAGCGGCGATTTGCGACGCGATTGTATCGGGCAATACTTTGATTGGCATATTTCCTCTCCTGAAGATTATACCAACCCGTCAACCATTCTCCTATTCTTTGCTAATCTTTATCGGTTAAAATCTTCTTATGGAATTTTCTGAAAAAATCCAAGGCATCCTGGCTACTTTGCCGGAAAAACCTGGCTGTTACCTGATGAAAGATGCCGATGGCACCATCATTTATGTTGGGAAAGCCATCAGCCTCAAAAACCGGGTTCGCTCGTATTTTCAACAATCCGCAGACCACACCTACAAAACCCGCCAGATGGTGCGCAAGATCCGAGACATAGAGTGGATCGTGGTCGCTTCGGAACTTGAAGCATTGATCCTCGAAATGAATCTGATCAAGCAACATCGCCCCTTCTACAATGTGCGCCTCAAAGACGACAAGCGTTACCCCTACATCAAGGTGCACTGGGCGGACCCCTTCCCAAAATTGTCTGTGACGCGCAATATGGCCAATGACGGCTCGCGCTATTTTGGACCGTACACCTCCGTTTGGGCGGTCCATCAAACCCTCGACATCCTGCGAAAAATATTCCCTTACCTTACCTGTGCCCGTGAGATCACCGGCAAGGACGAACGCGCTTGCCTGTACTACGACATCAAGCTTTGTTCCGCCCCCTGCATCGGAGCGGTTAACCAGGAAGAATACCGCCAAATGATCGACGATCTGTGTAAATTCCTCGAAGGGCGCACCGACCCGATCATGAGCCGGCTTAAAGAATCCATGGCAGCGGCTTCGGAAAAAATGGATTACGAAAGAGCAGCAGTCTACCGGGATCAGATCCAGGCAATTGACCGTGTGGTGGAACGGCAAAAAATCATTTCGGATGAAGGCAAGGATTCCGATGTGATTGCTATGGCTCGCTCCAAGGGGGAAGCCTGCGTGCAGGTTTTCTTCATTCGCTCCGGCAAGTTGATCGGGCGGGAATACTTCATCCTCGAAGGCACCGAAGCAGAAGAAAACTCAGAGATCCTGGAAGAATTCGTCAAGCAGTTTTATTCCCAGGCTGCGTACGTTCCAAACAAGGTCATGCTCCCGCAGGAAGTCGAGGAAGCCCGCATCATCAAGGAATGGCTCAACACGCGCCGTGGTGGTGAGAAGGTGCAACTTACTGTTCCCAAGCGCGGGCAGGGCAAAGAATTAGTGCAGATGGCGGCAGAAAATGCCCGTGAGACGCTCAAATCGCTTGAAATTCGTTGGAAGGCAGACAAAGACCGCCAGCATCAGGCGTTGAGTGAAATACAAGCGGTTTTGGGCATGCCTGAACCTCCCAACCGAATTGAATGTTACGATATTTCCAACACCCAGGGTACTGCCAGTGTTGGCAGCATGGTGGTCTTTGAACAAGGCGTCTCCGCAAAAAAGAACTATCGCCGTTTCAACATCAGGTCCGTCTCCACCCCCGACGATTTTGCTTCGATGCGCGAGGTGCTCAAACGGCGTCTCACCCGTTACATCACCGAACAACAGGAAAAAGAAAAACCCGGTTACAAACCGGACCTTGCCTTTTCGCTCCTCCCCGACTTGCTGATAGTGGACGGGGGCAAAGGGCAACTTCGACAAGCAGTGGAAGTGATCGAGGATTTGGACCTGCAGGGACAATTCACAGTGGTGGGGTTGGCAAAACAGGAAGAAGAGCTGTTTCTGCCGGGCAAATCGGACTCTGTCCGCCTGGATGACCATTCCCAGGGGTTTTATCTCATCCAACGGATTCGTGACGAAGCCCACCGCTTTGCCATTACCGCCCATCGCAATCAGCGTGGTAAAATCGGTTTGGCATCACGCCTGGATGCAATCACTGGGATCGGTCCCGCGCGCAGAAAAGAGCTCATCAACCGCTTTGGTTCTATTGATGGCATCCTTGCTGCTTCCGCAGAGGAAATCTCTCAAATTAAGGGCGTTTCCATGGAAATGGCCCAGGCAATTAAAGCACAATTGGAGTAATTATGGCAAAAAATACAAATAATTCTGGTCGCACAAGCAAAATTCTGATGGCGGTCCTGGCGATTATCATTGTCCTCGCCATGATCCTTTCCATGATCCGTTTTTAGGAGGAATGATGCCTAAATACGAACCTGCCGGCGATGCCTTTCAGCGAGCCAGCAGCAATGCCAATATGGGACCTTCATCAGAGGAGCTTGGGGAAGCATTTCCGCAATACCTTGCCCAACCAGACCCAAATCTGCCTCAGATAAACCTTCCTGATCCTGCAATCTTTTCCCCTGGTGTGAATGATTTTCAGAAGTTGACACTTGAGCGCCGCAGCCACCGCCGCTATGACACAGAAGCTATCCTTACCCTGGCTGAATTGGGATACTTGCTGCAAATGACGCAGGGTCTGCGGGATGCTCCTCAACCGCAAAAGCCCACCCGCCGCTATGTAGCTTCGGCCGGCTCACGGCATCCGTTTGAGACCTACCTAGCCATTCAACGCGTCGAAGGGCTGGAACCTGGCATTTACCACTACCTGCCTGCGCCACACACGCTTGCACTTTGGAAACCCGGCGTGGAGGCTCTGCAAGCAGCTCATTCAACCACTTATAACCAGAAACAAGTCGTGAATTCGGCAGTAACCTTCTATTGGATCGCGGAGGTATATCGCACCTCCTGGCGTTACGGCATGCGAGCCTATCGCTACATCTACCTGGACGCGGGACATGTCTGCCAGAATCTATACCTGGCAGCTGAGTCAATCGGATATGGCGTTTGTGCCATAGCGGCTTTTAATGATGAACTCGCGGATACTGTATTCGAACTCGACGGCAAGGAACGTTTCACCACGTATATGGCATCTGTCGGCAAGAAACCAGCCAAAGATTAAGCATGCCCGCAAAAATCATCCCAGTCCTGGTCAGTGCTAATGGCGAATGGGAAGCTGTCACAGCCATCCTAAAGCCACAGACTATCCAGCAAACCTCATTGGGTGCTCATTTTCAGATGGAAATCGAGGACCAACCCTGCCTATTTTTCCACTCGGGCTGGGGAAAAATCGCCACTGCAGCCTCCACACAGTATGTCATCGATCAGTATCGACCCGAATTGATAATCAATATTGGCACAAGTGGTGGTTTTTCTGGCTCAAGCGAGGTTGGTGAAGTCCTCCTGGTGAAGGAAACCCTGATCTACGACATCATCGAACGCATGGATGACCCCATAGCCGCGTTGAACCATTACCGCATAATGAACGATTTATCCTGGATCACCCATCCGCTTCCAGACGGCACACGCCCAGCCCGGATTGCCACGGCCGATCAGGACATTGACTTTAGAGCATTTGATCTCCTCACAAAAACACATCAGGCTGATGCGGCTGACTGGGAATCGGGTGCGTTTGCCTGGGTGGCTGCCCGAAATCGCGTCCGCTGGCTCGCGCTCAGAGGCGTATCTGACCTTGTCACGCCCCAAGAATCGGAAACCGACAATGGCATAGACCTCTGGCGTTCCCGCCTCGATCACCTGATGCGAAACATCCTCGCCGATCTGCCTTTTTACATCAATGAATTTAAAAGCAAAGCGCTGTCATAACTGACAGCGCATTTTTTCGTAGGCCGGGTTCCGTTTCTTGAACCCGGCAGATTTCTGTTGTAGGTCAGGTCATCGTGCTCGAAGAGTATGCGCAGCCTGCCCTGGGGCTCTCTTCTCCAGGGTTCAACCTGACATCAAACTACTCCCAAAAAAAATATCTTACTTTTACTAATATGAGTCACGCAGTAGGGGCGAAGCATCTTCAACGACCATGTTTGGTTACCCAACCTAAGTTCTTTTTGGATGCTTCGCCCCTACCCGGATTCTCAAAAATCACTCACTCGGCTTTCCGAGCCGTTCCCGTTCTTCCTCAACAATGATGTGGTCGAGCTTTTTGATCAACGGCACAGGCTGATTGAACTCCTTGCCTGCCCCGAGCTCTACTGGCTTCCAAACATCCTGACCAGGTTTGCCTTCAGCCTCACTTGCATCCAACCCCATTACTTCGTGCTCGCCGAGCGAGTCTTGCTCGAAGCGAGAATACTGGGAACCAAACAACGGCGCTTTGTGAGCAAGCAACTGGTGCAGGATCTCGCTGGTGTTGGGCAGGAACGGCGCGCTCATGACCTTGATCCATTCAATTGCCTGGATCGCGGTATAGAGCGATTTTGCAGCCTGTTCCCGATCGGTCTTGATCTCGAACCAGGGCGCGTGTACATCCAGGTACTTGTTAACCTCACTCGCCAGCGCCATCACTTCTGCGAGTCCAGCTTTTAGTTCCACCTGTTCCAGTTTTGCTGCCACACTGTCAAATCCAGCCCTGATCACCTGCAGCAATGCTTCGTCGGTCTCACGCAGCTGCCCGGGGTTGGGGATCTTGCCTTCAAAATTTTTGTATGTAAACGATAAAACCCGGTTCACCAGGTTGCCCCAGGTGGCTACCAGCTCGTTGTTATTGCGTTGGAAGAACTCCTCCCAGTCCCAATCGGTGTCGCGCTGTTCAGGCATGGCATTCGTCAGATAGTAACGGATCGCGTCAGCATCATAGCGCTCGAGGGCGTCCAGACCCCAAACCGCCCAGTTGTGGCTGCCGCTGATCTTCCGGCCTTCGAGGTTCATGAACTCGTTCGCCGGCACATTGTAGGGCAGCACCAGCGGTTGGGGATTCTCCGTCCCCATTCTGCGGTCAAAGCCTTCGCCCATGCCCAACAATTCTGCCGGCCAGGTGACTGCATGGAAGGTGATGTTGTCTTTGCCTATGAAATAGAAAGCCTTCGCGCTCGGATCAATCCACCAATCCCGCCAGGCATCCTCGTTACCCGTCAGTTTGGACCATTCAATCGCGGCTGAGAGGTAGCCCATCACCGCCTCAAACCAAACGTACAGGCTCTTGCCTTTCCAGTCCGCGAGCGGTACCGGGATACCCCAATCCAAATCGCGTGTAATGGAGGTCGGCTTGAGCCCCACGGACTGGATCGTTCCCAGCGACTGCCTGAGCACGTTCGGTCGCCAATAGCTTTCGCGTGCTTTCAGGAAATCTTCAATTTGCGGCTCCAACGAGGAGAGATCCAGGAAAAAATGCTCGGTTTCCCTGAGTTCGGGCGTGGATCCGTCCACTTTTGAGCGCGGTTCGATCAGCTTGTCTGCTTCGAGTTCGTTACCGCATTTTTCACACTGATCACTGCGTGCGTCCGTATTTCCACATATGTAACAAGTTCCTTCCACATAGCGGTCCGGCAAGAATCTTCCGAGATTCGGGCTGAACCACTGCCTCGTCACACCCTTCTTGAGATAGCCATTTTCTAGCAAGGTCAAAAAAACCTTTTGTGCCACTTCGAAATGATTCTCTGTATGAGTCGAGGTGAAGATATCGTAACTGATGCCGAGTTTCTTAAAAAGTTCAATAAAGCGCGGATGATAATGCTTGTAGATTTCTTCCGGAGATTTCCCCAACTGGTCTGCCTTAATCGTAATGGCTGTGCCGTGCGAGTCTGACCCACTGACCATCAACACATTTCGCCCTCGCAAACGGTGATAGCGGGCAACGATATCTCCCGACAGATGCGAGCCGGTAATGTTCCCAACATGGATATCCGAGTTGGCATAAGGCCAGGCGATGGCGATCAAAATGTTCTCAGTCATGGCAAAACTCCTCACAAAAAAATCGATGGATAATTTTATCATCCATCGAAGACCTACCGTTTGTTTAACCTATTCGAAAATAATCCGGCTGTTAGTATGCTCGCATGTCTCACGGTTTAGATTAACACCGCATTCCACGCAAATCCCCTTACAATCCGGTTTGCAAACCATGTTGATGGGCAGATCCAAAATGAGGTAATCGCGGATTGAACGCCCAAGATCAATGTAGCCATCCTCAGGGACCACTTCTTCCTCAAATTCCTCTTGTGTCCGGCTTTCGAAAACATAGAGCTCCTCGAACTCGGTTGAGAGTTTTGCCCGGAAAGGATCAAGGCAGCGATCACACTGGCTGTCGACCTCTGCTTCAAAAGTGCCTTGAAAAAGCAGCCCCTCGCGCGTACGCGAAAAGGAATAACGCCCTTGCAAATTATACAGTTGCAAATCGGGTTCGATGAAGACCTCAGGGTTTTCGACCGTGAAATCACGCGAGAAACCGATAGGTTTGTTGAAGAAATATCCAATGTTAGTGCGGAGGGGATGGTTTATTTTTTCCATAGTAAGTTACAATTCACAAATCTTGCTAAGATTATAACATTCCAATTATTATTTGCTTGCGAACTTTAGGCACAAACCATGACCCCAACACTCCTCCTCGCCACCAATAATCCCCATAAAGTCGAAGAATTCAAATCTATTTTTCACCCCTACGATGTCATCCTCCAGACGCCAGCGGATTTTGGACTGGCGAGTGATGTTGAGGAGAGTGGCAATACTTATTTTGAGAATGCCATGCTAAAAGCTCGGGCATACTGGCACATGGGGGAAAACCGGGTTCTGGCAGATGATTCAGGGCTCGAAGTAGAAGCCCTTGAAGGCGCCCCGGGCATCCACTCGCATCGCTTTCTTCCTGACCGCAACGCCACCAGCCACGATCGCTGCTTGTACCTTTTGGAGCGCTTGAAAGATTTTCCGCGTCCCTGGCGCGCCACTTTCCACTGCGAGGTGGTGCTGCTCACTCGACAAGGCTCAATCCTTACCAGTCACGGCATCTGCACAGGGGAGATCATTCCTGAATTTCTCGGTGAAAACGGCTTTGGTTACGACCCAATCTTCCTCGTTGATGACACCAATCAGACCATGGCTGAGCTTGACCCTGCCACAAAAAACCAGCTTAGTCACCGTGGCAAGGCAGTTCTGGGGATGATCAAGCTGCTTCAGCTCCCATTGCGCCAGTCTTAAGTCAGGACTTGTAGCCGATCATGCGCAGGAAACCCTTGCGCCAGGCGATTCCCTCTTCATCCTCGACGCCCTTTGGCGCGAAACCGTCCACCACGCCCATGATGCCGCGCCCGAGTTCAGTATCCATTACGATTACCTCGGTCGGGTTGGCTGTGGCACAGAAAAATCCGCAAATTTCCGGCACATCCCGCAGGGATTTGAGGATATTGATCGGGTAAAACCCTTCACCCAAAAACAGGATAAAGCTGTGTCCGGCGCCAATCGCCAGGGCATTTTCTTTTGCCAGTTGGATCATCTCATCATCCGTGCCAGTCCAGCGCACCAGGCACTCCCCTGAGGCTTCGCAAAAAGCCAAGCCAAACTTTATCCCGGGCACGGTGCTCACCAATGCTTCGTGGACATCCTCAACCGTCTTGATAAAATGCGACTGCCCGAGCACAAAATTGATCGCTTCAGGCTTTTGGATCTTTACAAGGGTTATTTCCATTTTTACCTCCGGACTTTTTTTTGATTTTAACATACCCCCAAATACCCAATCAATGAATTAAGGTAAAATTTAGAAATGCCTGACATGCGCAAATCATTTCTGGGTTTGGTTCTGCTGGGATTATTGGCAGTCACAGCTTGCGGCGTGGGGGTGAGGCCAGTTCCAACCCTCTCGCACGACTTCACCACCTCCACCCCGGATGCCGGATACCCAACCGCCATGCCCACCTTCACGCCTACCCCTGCTGTGCTTGGGTCTCCTGAAAATCCCGTGGTGATAGCCCTCGTCGACGATTCTCCATCAGCAGAGCAGCAAACAGCTTTCAATGATCTTGCATCTCTACTCGGCGGAAACCTCCAGATGAGTTTCGTCAGCCGGTTCTACAACAGCTACCCGGAACTTGAGTACGGCTTGCAGCAAAAACAGGTACATTTTGCCTGGCTGCAACCGGTCGAGTACCTGCTCGCCTCTCAAAAAGGGCTTGCCACTGCCTTGCTCGTTAGCAACCACCTGGGTGTTACGGGGTATGGTGTGCAGTTCCTGGGGCATGGGGACAGCGATTTTGTCACTTACTTTGACGTTGGCAACCACAAGTCAACCGCTGAAGCCGGGGTGGCGCTTGGGCAACTTTCCGGCTTACGCGGTTGCCTGACGGATGAAAACTCCCTGGCTGGGTATTGGGTTCCATTGGGCTACTTTCATCTGCACAATATCCCAACCCTCAAACCAGTGCAAACCTTTTCGTACAGTGCCAGCATTCGTGCTCTCTACATCAAAGGCATCTGCAGTTACGCAGCAACTTATGCCATCTCGGCAGATCCACGTACCTCCTCCGAAGTCATCACGGACCTGCCTGAAGTGATTGAGAAACTTCCAATTCTGTGGATGTCTCCTCCTGTCATACCGAACCTCAACCTTTCCTTCACTCCCCAGGTGAACCTCAGCCTGCAGTCGCGCGTCTCGGACTTCCTGCGCGATTATGCGCGTTCAGACGCCGGCAAGGCTCAGCTAAGCACCGCGTTGGACTACGAAGTCGCGGCGCTTGAACCCTTACCAGATAGCGCCTACATGCCGCTTCGCGATCTCCTTGCCGCCAGTGGCGTGCGGTTGGCAGATTTGCTTTCGAAATAATCCAAATGAAGAAATTTTTGAAGTTTATCTTTATCTGTGCCTTCGTATCCCTCGCTTTTCTTGGGATTGCAAGGTTGGCAATGATCCTTAGTTCCAAAGCTAACACTTATGATTTTGCAACGATCCCTTCTGCGCAGGTGGCGCTTGTACCGGGGGCTGGCATCACAGCTGATGATCGCCCCACGCTTGCCCTGCGCGACCGCATCGATGGAGCCATCGAGCTCTACCGCGCCGGCAAAGTCCAAAAAATCCTCATGTCGGGGGATAATAGCTCGATCTATTACAACGAGCCTGGCGCGATGGCAAACTACGCCATTGAACAGGGTGTCCCAGAATCCGATATCGTCCTGGACTACGCCGGGCGACGCACGTACGATACTTGTTATCGCGCTAAGGAAATTTTCGGTCTGGATTCAGTCATCATCACCACACAAAAGTATCACCTGCCCCGCATGGTCTTCCTTTGTGAGCAATTCGGTCTGAACACCTCAGGATTCGCGGTCGAACAATCTGATTATTTGTTGAATCGCTATGTATTCTGGAACGTGCGCGAAGTCCTCGCCACCCTGGCAGCATATCTTGATGTGTATTTCATAAAGCCAGAACCAATTCTGGGGTCACCAGAACCCATCTTTTCCCCATGAGGTCGTTATGCAGCGGTCGCAAGCACTCAAGATTGTCAGAACTTATGTAAAGAATGAAGCCCTTATCCGGCACATGTTCGCTGTTGAAGCAGTCATGCGTGGATATGCCGAAACCCTCGGCGAGGATGTGGAACTCTGGGGGTTGACCGGCTTGCTGCATGATTTTGACTGGGAAATCCATCCAAACATTGAAGAGCATCCACTAATGGGTTTACCAATCTTGAGAGAAGCTGGCGCGCCTGAAGCAGTGCTGGAAGCGATTGCCGGCCACGCCGACCACACTGGTGTCCCCCGGGTAAGCCTCCTTGCAAAAGCGCTTTTTGCTTGCGACGAAATTACAGGTCTGATCACCGCGGTAGCGCTCGTCCGACCTTCCCATTCCCTCTATGATTTAGAAGCCGCCTCTGTTCGCAAAAAATGGAAAGACAAGTCCTTTGCGGCTGGCGCGGATCGTGATGTTATCACCCAGGGAGCAAATGAATTTGGCGTAGATCTCTGGCAACATGTCGATTTTGCCATCAAAGCTATGCGCAATATAGCTAAAGATCTAGATCTTGAGGGTACTCTTACCTCTCAGGATGCAATTTGCTAAGCTTTTTCCCAAAATTGAACGTAATCGTCCAGATCGGTAAAACCGATGATTTCATCGTTTGCCTTTAAAGCAAACATCGCCTGCCCGCTTGATGCCCGCTTGCGGCTGGTAGCATTGGTAATCGTGAAGACCTTGCTGGCGCTCTTACGGAAGTGGCAGATACCTCTATCGGTCAGCTTGCCAACCAACGCCGCACTGAGTTGCTCATCCTTCTCAAGCTTCCAGGCGATCACGCCCTGCCCATACCTTCCCTGTAGAGGGAATTCCGAACCTGGGGTGCGTTTTGCCGATCCCTTCTGGGTAATAAGCGCTACTTCATCACGATCCTCTACCGCTGCAGCTCCGATCACATAGTCTCCTGGCTTGAGCTTGATGGCGTTCACGCCGGCAGCAACCAGCCCCATGGACCTGACTTCGCTTTCGTTGAACCGGATTGCCATGCCTGCCGCTGTGACCAATAACAGATCTTGATCCCCTCTTGTCAGCAGCACCTGAAACAATTCGTCGTTCTCATTGACTTTTACCAGTGTAAATGCACTGACCGACGCGCCAGGCAGGTCCGCGACTGCAGAGCGTTTGATCATGCCCTGCCGCGTCACTGTGACAACATAACGGTCCTGCTCTTCTTCCCGGCTGATGGGAACGGCAAAAATGCCTTCAAGGATGTCATCTTTATGCAACGGGGCTAATTTGGAGGCTGGTACGCCCTCCTCTTCAGCTTTCTGCACAGGAATCGAATAGGATGAGATAGCAGCAGCTTTACCTTCGGTTGTCACCAGAAATACGGTCTGGTGGGTGTTTGTCCGGATCATGCTCCAGGGCGCGCCGTCTCCACCCAACCGGTTGGGCTTATCGCCATCAGTCCGCGATAAAAGTCCATTTTCGCTGACTTCGATCCAGAAATTCTCGACAGGCATGACGTCGGTCATCGTGTACATGTCCGATGCTTTTTCGCCTTCACCAAGCTGGATGATCTGGGTGCGTCGGGCGTCCCCGTATTTTTGCTTGATTGCCTTAAGCTCTTCAATCGCCACACTCCGCATCAGTTTTGGTGATCTCAACAGTGTTTTCAATTCGGCGATCGTTTTGCTAACTTCCTGGTACTCATCTTCAATCTTTTGCCGTTCCAGCGACGCCAGGCGGCGCAATGGCATCTCCAGGATCGCATTAGCCTGGATTTCGTCCAGTTTGTACTTGCTCATCAGGTTGGCGCGGGCTTCATCTACCGAGATTGACTTTCGGATGATCCGGATAACTTCGTCGATGTGATCAATCGCCACCTTTAGGGCTTCGAGGATATGCAGACGATCTTCATTTTTCCTCAACAGAAACTCACTGCGCCTGCGAATGACCACCAGGCGGTGTTCCGCGAAAACCCGCAGAGCCTGTTTTAGCGTCAGGCGGTGTGGGCTGCCATCCACCAACGCAAGGATATTGATTCCAAAGGTGTTGTGCATCTGGGTGCGTTTATACAGCGTTGAAAGGATTTCTTCCGGGTCGGCATTCTTGTTCAGATCGATGACAATCCGCATTCCCTGCCGATCAGATTCATCGCGCAGGTCCGCCAAACCCTCCAGGCCGCCTTCACGTGAGATCTCAGCAATTCTCTCTATCAGGGCAGACTTGTTCACCATGTATGGCAGTTCGGTCACGATGATACGCAACCGCCCGCGCGACATTTCTTCAATACGCGTGCGAGCCCGCACTTTGATCGTGCCATTGCCTGAGCCATATATCGTTGTCAGAGGAATTGAGGCTTCATCCTGGATAACCAAACCGCCGGTAGGAAAATCCGGGCCTTTGATGTAGCGCATAATGTCTTCGACGGTGATCTCTTCAATACCGTCCCAGTTTTCGAGCATCATTACCAGCGCGTCCACTACCTCCCCAAGGTTGTGGGGCGGGATGTTAGTCGCCATGCCGACTGCAATACCCGACGCGCCGTTAACAAGCATGTTGGGGATGGCTGAAGGCAGCACTTCCGGTTCTTTCAGCGTGCCATCAAAGTTGTCAAGGTAATTGACCGTGTCCATATCCAGCTGACGAAGGATCTCGATAGCAGGCGATGAAAGCCTTGCTTCTGTGTAGCGCATCGCGGCTGGCGGGTCGCCATCCACGCTGCCAAAGTTGCCCTGCCCGTCCACCAGCAAATAGCGTTCTGAAAAGTCCTGAGCCATACGTGCCATCGCGTCGTAGACTGCACTGTCGCCATGGGGATGGTACTTTCCCAGGACCTCGCCAACGATACGAGCTGACTTCTTATGTGGCGTATCATCGCGGATACCCATGTCGTACATGGCATACAATATTCGGCGCTGGACGGGCTTCAGTCCATCCCGAGCATCCGGTAACGCCCGCGAAACGATAACGCTCATCGCGTAATCCAGGTAGGATTGCTGCATCTCAGCGTTGATATTGATCTTCTGGGAGACGGTTGTGCTCATTATCCGCTCTTTCTCTGGCTCAGTCGTTGTTCTTTTCAATTTTCACCAACTATAGCATAAAAAGACCCGGAGTGACTGTCCACTCCGGGTCTTTAATCTCAATTTCTCCGCGTTGGACTATTCGTCATCGTCCATTGTTTCTTCATCGTCATCGAAATTTTCATCATCGTAAAGATCGAAGCCACTGTTCTCGCTGTCATCCAGATCGTCATCCAATCCATCAACCGAATCAAGGTCTTCGTTAAAGATATTAAGTTGCTGAACAGCGATGTCCGGGTTGCCAGGCTCTGCTTCTAAAATCTGGTCTTCAAAACGACCAGGAATGAAGCCAGTTCCAGCGGGGATCAGCTTGCCGATGATGACGTTCTCCTTGAGCCCATAAAGTGGGTCTTCCTTTGAGGAGATCGCCGCCCCAGCCAGCACCTTGATGGTGTGTTGGAAGGAGGATGCCGAGAGGAATGAATCCGTGCTCAGTGAGGCCTTTGAAACGCCAAGTAAAACATTCAAGAAACGAGCAGGTCGTAGACCACGCGCTACCAGGTCATCATTGATCTTGCGAATCTCAAGCCTGTCCACCAGGTCCTGGGGTAAGAATTCAGAGTCACCAGGTCGGGTTATCTGCACCTTGTTCAACATCTTGCGGATGATGACCTCAAAATGCTTATCGTTGATGTTCTGACCCTGTGTGCGGTAAACCTGCTGGATTTCTTTCAGCAGATACAACTCTGTCGCGTCAGTGCCGTTGATCTTGAGGATAGTGTGGGGGTTGAGAGAGCCTTCTGTCAGCTGCTCACCAGCCACAACCTTTTGTCCTTCAACAATTAACAAGCGAGAGGTAGAGGGAATCTCGTAATCCTCGCTGAGGCGATCCTCGTAAGAAACCACAACCTCACCATCTTCAATCCGGATTCTGCCGGCATGTTCAGCGGTGATGCTGGTATCTTCGTGTGTGGCAAGAACGGCGTCCTTGTTGACTTCGTCTTCGTCTTTTACCTTGATATCCCAACCAGCGGGAATGGCGTAGCGTTGGCCAACCATCTCACTGCTTTCGACACGCACCGTGCGAATATCTGGATTCTTCTCTGAAACCATGATGTGGGCTTTACCGTTAATCTGAGTGATAACGGCTTCACCACGCGGCATACGGCGGGCTTCAAACAGTTCTTCAACACGGGGCAAACCGGTTGTGATGTCACCGCTGCTCGCCACACCACCAGTGTGGAAGGTTCGCAGGGTCAGCTGGGTGCCAGGCTCGCCAATGGACTGAGCCGCAACCACACCCACAGCGGAACCAAGATTGACCATCTTGCCACGACCAAGGTCCATGCCATAACAGCGGGCACAAACACCATGAATCAGTTCACAAGTCAATGGAGAACGGACTTTTACCTTCTTGATGCCCTTCTCAACCAGTTTGGTGATCCGCAAGCTCAAGGCTTTGTTGATCATGTCGTTTAGTTCGCCAATCACATCACCGGTCACTGGATCAATCACACGTTCAGCCAGCAAACGTCCAAAAATACGCTCGTTGAAAGGCTGTCCGGCAATGTCATCTTCGGAGGAAACCCAAATGCCCTCGGTAGTGCCGCAATCTTCATTGTTGATGATCATGTCCTGTGCCACGTCCACCAGGCGGCGGGTCAGGTAACCTGCGTCTGCAGTACGGATGGCGGTATCAGCAAGACCCTTGCGGGTACCATGGGTGGAGATGAAGTATTCCAGTGCAGACAAACCTTCGCGGAAGTTGGAGCGAATAGGCATGGGGATAATGCGTCCGGATGGGTCGGCCATCAAACCGCGCATACCAGCCATCTGCGAGATCGGGCTGAAACCGCCCTTGGTCGCGCCTGAGACTGCCATGGTCGAGAGATTACCGTTGGGGTCAAGATGTTTTTTAACCGCATCGCCAACCTTCTTGGTCGTCCCTTGCCAGACTTCGATGATCAGATCGTTCTGTTCCTGTTCGGTCAACAGACCGCGTCGGAATTCCTTCTGAACACGTTCCACCTCAAGCAGGGCTTCCTGGATCATTGCCGCTTTTTCGGGCGGAACAGTGATGTCTGCCACAGCCAGGGTTGAGCCAGATTGGGAGGCATAACGGAAACCAATATCCTTAATGCTGTCAGCAACCTGGGTGGTAACTTCCTGCCCGTCAAGGTCATAAATGTCTGCGATCAGATCGCGGATGCCGCCTTTATCAAGCGGAACGTTGGTGAAACGCATGGAATCAGGAAGGATATCGTTAAAAATTGCCCGGCCAACGGTGGTGTCAATGATGCGAACTTCAGGCTGCTTCATCCTGTCGTTGTGATCGTCGAAGATAGTTTGTACACGCAGTTTGATCTTGGTGTGCACCTTCACCTGGTCAAGTTGGTACGCCAGCATGACTTCGTTTATGTCACCAAAAATGCGCCCGTCGCCCTTCTGTGGGAGACCCTGGTTCATGGTCAGATAGTAGACACCCAGAACCATGTCCTTTCCTGGGCTGATGATAGGCTCACCACTGGCGGGTTTCAGCAAGTTTTTGCTTGCCAACATCAGTTCGCGCGCTTCTGCTACTGCCTTGCTCGAAAGCGGCACATGCACAGCCATCTGGTCGCCGTCAAAGTCGGCATTGAAAGCGGTGGTCACCAACGGGTGCAACTGAATGGCACTGCCCTCAATCAGCACAGGCTCAAATGCCTGGATGCCAAGGCGGTGCAAGGTAGGCGCACGGTTCAAAAGCACCGGGCGATCCTTGATGACTTCTTCCAACACTTCCCAGACCTCAGGACGGTTTCGCTCAATATAGCGTTTTGCGCCCTTGATATTGGAGGTATAGCCATGTTTGTCCAACCCGGCAATTACAAAGGGTCGGAAGAGTTCCAGGGCCATCGATTTTGGCAAACCGCACTGGTTCAGCTTCAAATGGGGTCCAACCACGATTACGGAACGACCAGAGTAGTCCACGCGCTTTCCCAAAAGGTTGCGGCGGAAACGGCCTTTCTTGCCCTTCAGCATATCGGAGAGCGAGCGCAATTCGCGACGACCGCGGCGTGAGAGCATGCGCCCACGCTGGGAATTATCGATCAGGGAGTCGACAGCTTCCTGGAGCATGCGCTTTTCGTTGCGTACGATCACATCCGGAGCGCCAAGCTCAAGCAAGCGCTTAAGGCGATTGTTACGGTTGATAACGCGGCGATACAGGTCATTAAGGTCTGAGGTCGCGAACCGACCACCATCCAGCTGCACCATCGGGCGCAGATCAGGAGGAATTACTGGCAGAACTGTCAGGATCATCCATTCGGGTTTGTTGGTCGAACGGCGGAAAGCTTCCACAACCTTCAGGCGGCTGGTAGCCTTCTTGCGCTTCTGTTTGCTTTTGGTAGTGCGGGCTTCGAGCCACAAACGCTCGGAGAGCGTATCAAGGTCAAGGCGGCGCAGGATGTCATAGAACGCTTCAGCGCCCATGTCGGCTTTGAAGATGTTGCCCCAGCGAGATTTCAGATCGCGATACCGGGCTTCACTGAGGAAGGTGAAAGGCTGCAGTTCATACAGCTCGTCCCGATGCTGCGCGTTTTGGGTTTTGGCAACCGCATCCGGGTCGTCCAACTGCCCGCGAAGGTCTTCCATCACCAACTCTGCTTTTGCTCGGATTTCATCCTTCAGAATCTTGTGTTGTTCGGTTTTCTCAGCGCGTTCTTTCTTCAGATCGGTTTCGAGGATTTCCATCCTCTCCTTTACGATCTTCTGTACGCGGGAAATGTGCTTGGCTGTGACTTCTTCGCCAGCTTCCACGATGGTCTGATTTCCGCCATCCAGTTCGAAGCTAATCGCTTTGCGAATTGTCTTTCCTATTTTTTCGCGCAGCTCGCGCTCCAGGTTTTGACCCTGTTCAATCACAGGCTCAAACAGGCTCGCCACTTTTTCGTCGTATTCTCTGTTTGCTTGTTCGATCTGGCCTTCAATTTCCTTGAGTTCACGATCGCGTTGTTTCTTGGTTTCCGCGATTTCGCCGTTTACTTTGGCGATCAGCTCGCGTTCAGAAAGGCTGATCTCATCTTCGAGGCGTTTCAGTGCCTTCTGACGTCCGTCATCATCCACATAGGTGATGATGTACTGTGCGAAATAGAGCACACGGTCCAGGTTCCTGCGAGAGATATCCAGCAGAAGACCTAGATAAGATGGGATACGGCGGGTATACCAAATGTGCGCAACAGGGGCGGCTAATTCGATATGCCCCATGCGTTCACGGCGAACAGACGAGCGTGTAACTTCAACGCCGCACTTGTCGCAAACAATTCCTTTGTAACGCGGATTCTTATACTTTCCGCAATAGCACTGCCAGTCCCGGGTCGGTCCAAAAATGGCTTCACAAAACAAGCCGTCTTTTTCCGGTCGCAAGCGCCGATAGTTAATTGTTTCAGGTTTGAGGACTTCTCCGTAAGACCAGCTTTTGATAACGTCTGGTGAAGCAAGATTGATCCGAAGGGCTTTCATACTTGTTGTTTCCACTCATACCTCCTGAAGTAGACGAGGGTTTTAAGACACAAAAAAGCGCTGGAAAACGGATTCCCAGTGTTTCTTAGTTTGTCGTTCCGATACAATTCACGCAATTGATTATTATAGCGATAAACCTATTCATTTGTCAAGTTTTTTTGATTAGATTTTATGCAATGGTAAATCCAGATAAAAGGTGCTGCCCTCACCCAAAGTGCTCTTCACGCTCACATTTCCGCCGTGTTTGTCCGCCACGGACTTGACAATTGCCAGTCCCAATCCTTGCCCGCGATTTTCATAGGTCTGGTCGTCATCCACATGAAAAAAGCGTGTGAACAACTTGGGCTGATCCAAAGGAGCGATACCTTTACCGTTATCCTTGACCGCAATGTGCATCCAGCTCGCATCACGCTCCACGCTGACCAAGACGCTTTCTCCGCGTGGGCTGAACTTGATCGCGTTCTCGATCAAGTTGTAGAGAGCTTGCTCAACCATCACCTGATCTGCAGAAATGTAAGGTGATTGCAGACCACCATAATCTACGTTGAGACTAATTTTCTTCTGTTGCGCCTGGACAGCCAACAGCTTAACTGTGTCATCTATCGTCTCCTGGATATTGAATTTGGTGTAAACCAGCAAGCCGTCACCATCCAACTTCTCCAGGTTTATAACCTTTTCCACCAGGCGCGACATGGTATCGATTCCCGCGTCAATTTTTGCGACATATTTGCGCTGCTCTCCGCTGAGCGTCCCTATGTTTGAAAGCAATTTTGTGTGACCCTTCATCAACCACAGCGGCGCGCGCAGGTCATGGCTGACATTACTCACAAATTCATTCTTTTGATTGTTCAGTTGATTCAGCCAGCTCGTGTCACGCAGCATGATCACTTCGCCCTGGCGTTCCGGATCTTCGTCAAAGGGGAATCGAAGCACCTCGTAAGTTTTTTTCCCATCCAATTGCAGGGTCTTTTTCTCGGAGTTGGTTCTGTCTTTTCCAAGGTAACCGTTGAGTTTCTCGTTGATGACTCTTAATTCTTTGCCTTTCCTTCCGATCAGAGATTCACCTTTGTCGCTCGCTTCAATTGCAGCCTTGTTGCCGAATTGAACTTGTCCATCCCGATCGATCAGCAACACCGGGTCTGGAATGGCATTGAATGCCTGGCTTAGCCAACCCTTCTCGCTTTGGACTTTTGTGAACTGCGCTTTGGTGCTCAAAGCGGCAGATGCACGGTAAGCCAATTGTTGGTAAAACTGTATATCTTCCTGGTCGAACCAGTGGTTTTGCTCAAAACCAACCCACAGTACTCCCTGTGCGTTGCCATTATCGCGTAGTTGTAGGGCGGCAATGGATTGCGGATGCGGCGTCCCAGAGGTCAGCCCAAAATACTGGTCCACCCTGAGATCGCTCAAAATCAACTGGTCCTGATCGCCAATCTTCTCGATTATCAGCGTGTCCAGATAAGCATATAGCCGCGTGTTCTCTCCCTGCCCCAAACGCAGGCGCATTTCACCACGCCGGCTTTCAGGAGTTTTTTCCAACAAAATCAGTCTCGCCGAAGAAGCATCCCGAGTTAAAGCTGCCCTCAGGATGGAGGAAAGCACAAGATCATATCCTTCACGGGAGTAGTGGGAGGGGTCCAAGGAAAGTAATCTTGCCTGGGCATCATTGCGCGTCTGCAAGTTTGCTCGCAGCTTCTCCAGGGACGAAAAGAGCGCTTTTTCGTTGCCTGAAAGTACTGCGGGTGCGATTTGCTCCTCGTAATCTCCGTTGGTCAACTCCTGGATGCGCTCCATGACTTTGTCAAATGGGTTGGTCGAGGGTAACACCTTAATGAAATCAGCAGGATGCCAATCCGAATTCAGCCAAAAAGTGAACGCCCAAACGATCGCGGAGCTGATTAATACTTCGGGCACGTGGCTCACCACCAGCGTCAAGATCTGTTCCAGGATAGCCACAACGCTCCGTTCGTTGAATATCAGCGCGTGCGTAAACTGGGTGAGGATGATGACCGCAACGCTCAGGAGGAAGGACCAAACCACCTGAGTAATGGTATGCTGCTTCCAATCGCTGTGCCACATCGATTTCTGTCGTGCCAGTACCCAGGTAAAAGCCAGCCCAAGACTTACGTAGAAAAAAATCACCATCGGGTCCTGACCCAACCGGAAGGTCTGTACCAAACCAGTCCCAACTCCCAACAAAACCGCTGGCAAAGGACCCAACAGCCCGACTGCCAGCAAAACTGGCAGAGCGCTCAAGACCATCACAACGGGTTTAGCGGTCGCTCCGGTTAGAGTAAGAAGTTCTCCGCTAAAAGGTCTGAAACTCAAAAAACTGAGGGGAAAGACAAGTAACGCCAGGAAGATAAACCACTTAAGTTCACAAAACGAATATCGGAAATTCCATTTCTGCAACTTCCAGACCGCTAAACCCGCAGCAATCGTCAGCAAAGCAGGCAGGATCCAGAGTACCCACTGCGTCTCAGCAGCAGGCAGTTGATTGGGGAAAATCGTGAGGGTCGACGCTGGCAGAAACATGTCGCCTAAATTATAGCATGCATGAACTTTCACCCCAAAGGTTTTCACCTTCTGGAGATGGTTTGCCTCGGTTTGATGGAAACTAATAACGGACTTATGTCCGTTATTTTTGTTCGAGAATGAGAAGATGCTGGGGCTTTGGCAGGTAATCTACCTGGACCACTCGTCGAGCAATGCCATCACGTGTTCCACCACTTCATAGACCGTCATTTTATCCGAATCGATGATTATCGAGTCTTCAGCGGGTTTCAAAGGTGCGATTGCCCTGCCCGAGTCAATTTCATCCCGGTGACGGAGTGATTCAATCACTTCCTCCAGGCAGACATCTTTTCCATGACCAAGATCCTCAACATATCGGCGCTGAGCCCGAACTTCCACCGAGGCATCCAGATAGATCTTCAATTCGGCATCTGGCAGCACGACCGTGCCAATGTCCCGCCCGATCATCACGATCTTGCCCTTTTCGGCGATCTTTCGCTGCTGGATCATCATCGCCTGGCGTACGCCAGGATACACCGAAACCTCTGAAACTACCGCATTCACAGCAGCAGACCGAATATCCCAAGTGTGGTCTTCGCAGTTGATCATGACATCAAACTGACGCCCGTCCTGGCTGGTTGCCGGCAGGATGTCAATTTCTATACGTTCTGCCAGGTTGGTTACTTTAACCTCATCAGCAATTTCGATGCCTTCTTTCAAAGCCTGAAACGCCACTGCCCGATACATGATGCCCGTATCAAGGCACATGTATCCGATCTTGTTTGCCACCACAGTACCTATTGTCGTTTTTCCAGAGGCTGCTGGTCCATCGATCGCGATATTCTTAGGCAGGTGTTGTAGTTTTTGATGACACATCGTCAATTTGCTCCCGTAAAAAGATTTAGTCGGACCCATAAGACGCCGTTGTTTGAGATCATGGGGAGAGGCTCGCCAAGCAGAGTCTTGAGGAAATCAACTGGTTTTACCACTTGTTTGTCGATTTGTCGAAAAAGCACCACATTTCTCCCGCGATAAGCATCCGCTGCGGAGAAGTCTGTTTCACTTTGTGTAAGCATCAAATCAGCTTGTAAGACGCTTTGAGCGTTTTCCCAGCCGACCTGGTTCCTGAAAAACCAGGCGAATTCCTGCTCCAGCTTACCGAGATCATAGGTAATCTCAGTTACATCCGCTCTTCCAATCTGGTCAATTTCGCCTACTACCAGCTCGACATCTTTGTTTGGCAGCACGATCGGTCCTGCCAACAGGCTGAGGCTCGTCGTTTCTTGCTGAGATCTCACAGATCGCAAGCCGATGCCGACCGTCACCACCAAAAGCGTAACCAGCAAGCTGTTCTGCAACGCCTGCCTGCCGACCTCGCCCGACCACCCCATCCGCACAAGGATGGTGGAAATCACTAGCAACAACAGTCCCGCCAGCAGCGCAAAAAGCGAAAGCCTGAATTCCTGAGAGTTGATTGGTAGTCCGTTCAACCTTCCGCCAACCATTTGCATGTAGATGAAAATCACGATCTGAAACGCACCAACACCGAGCACGATTTCACGTCGTCCGGGTGCTTGTTCGACAATTTCAGCAATGCGTTCTGCTGCCCCCAACCACGCAAACACCGCTGCAAAAACCAGCATTCCCAGATCCTGCCTGCCGAGTAACGCTGATAACAACACGCTAACTCCCCATCCAAATATGAATGGCAGGTTCTTCAATGGCTTATGATTGCGCAGATCATCCACCAAGGCCCAAATCGCAAAGAACAGGGGCAATATACTATACGCAATCGCTACCATTATTGGTTGGTATACCGGTATTTCGTAGGTATGACCAAACAGGCCAGCAAGTTCGACCACTCCAGCCCCTATGCCACCCAAACCTTCGGTGCAGAGTAGGAAAGCGCTGCTGATCACCACCAGGCTGATTAGAAAGCTTGTCAGGAACTGCAGGAGGAATGTTTTCCTCCGAAATGGCGTTTCTGTGAACTCCAGTTTTCCACTTTTTTGCCAGATAAGAAGGACTGATATCCCAACCACCACTATCACCCAAAAACTGTAGCCACCCAAAAATGCCAGCGCGAACAAGCTGCCTGCCAGCGCCGGTCGTTTGACTTTCAGTGCTGTAACAGCCCATGCCAGACCAGCCACAGCAAAGATCGGTGTCACGATTTGACGTGAAAAACTCAAAAGTGTAGGGTCGATTGCCAAACCAAAAGCAAACACCAAAGCAACTCTCTCTCCAAGCCTGTTCCGCCAAAACCAGGGTGCCAGGATCAATGAGCTGCCAAACAAAACCGGTGTCAACCTGGCAAAGAAGAAACTGGGTTCAAACAAGGAAAACAGGAGCGCGCTTAATCCCGCATAGCTCATATTTCCCGGTAATTCTGTTGCCTTGCCTGTTGCCATCTGCCAGGCTCCCTGCGCGATTTGCGCTTCCGCCAGGGTGAAGCTCATTTCACTTAATCGCCATAGCCTGAGTCCCAGCCCGATCACGAAGGCAAGTAAAAACCAAACAAACAGAGTTTGCTTCTTTTCGCCTGACGTCTCTTTCTCAACTATCTGCATTTATGGCATAACCTCGTAGATATCTACCGTTTGGCTGTCAAACACTTTTTCCAAGTGGTCATCAAACTTGCTCTGATCCACCTGATAGGTACTGAGTTCGGTGTTTCCAACCACGATGTAGCGGATATTATACATGTCGAGAATGGCTTTCGCCCGTTCCCAAATGCTGGTACTGTAGAGTTCTTTGACGTCAGCTTGGCGGCTGCCAATCTCCTCGTACCCACCGCGCCATTGGGACTCGTGCCCCACCCATCCCAACACTGTCGGCATCCCCGAGAAGGTTGAGATGCTGTTGTAGGTGGTGTAACTGCCTCCTGTGTCGGAGATGGCTTCAGTCATCACTCCAACCGGGGCTTGTGCCAGCCATTCTGCCGCTTGCATTTCATCAGCCGCACTCAGGTAGAAATCCCGTTTTCCGTCCAGTGAAAATCCCCTGGTTGGGTTGAAACCATTGGTTTTATTCCAGCCTTCGATCAACGGAAAAGCCAGCCCCACCAGCACGCCAAACAAGGCAATTATTCCTGCCAATTTCTTCCAGTCCTTGAGCCAGGCTTTTACAAGCAACCATATCAGCGTAATGACGACTGGCAGCAACATCAGGTAATCCAACACGGATGTGCCGTACTTGTCCAGCTTTTGCGCACCAAATTCGCTCAGGACTACCGTCCCCGCTAACATGCTCGCTGAAATCAATGCCAAAAACCACCAGCGGTCCTGTTTTTCGCCTTCTTTTCTGGGCTCAAAGAGCACCACCAATGCGTAGCTCCCCGCCAACGACCAGAGGATCCACGCCTGGAAGTAAAACTTGAAGATGGCGTTCATGCGCCAGCCAAACTGGTCGCGCAGGTAGATAAACTCAGGCACAATTGTGAGAATTGCCCCAAGCAACACCATCAGAAGCACAAATGCGAAAGGATTGGCAGCGGTTTCTTGCCCGGAAACTATCCCAATAGCGTCAATGTTTTCAGTTTTGGAGGATCGGATCTTTTCGAAAAGCAGGCTCAACGCGACCCAGATCAAAACAAATAAAGTGAGCCAGGTGCCTGGTGCCATCAAGCGGTTAAGTAGGCTATCCTTCAACAAATCACCTGCCGAGGTTGCACCATGCAAGCCGAGCAATAACCCTTTGGTTAGCTCCATCTTCGTGCCTGCGAAGCCCAAACCCCATCCAAAAACGAACAACATAAGCAACACCGAAACCGAAGCCCACAGACTCTGCAGCCAGGAAAGTTTTGAAATCCGCCCGATCTTACTGACCAACAAGCCAAACAATGGCAGCAGCAGTGGTCCAAACATGATCCAAAAGTATTTGCCCTTGGTGAAGAACGCCAGGCTCGGGATCACTCCGCCAGCCTGGGAGGAAAAACTGAGGTAAAACGGCAAAAAGGCAACAATGCTCAGCACGCCCAGCACCACGCCAAAGCCAACTAACTCCCAAAAGCGCCTGCCCGACCAGCCAGCAGTCCGTGCGCGGTAAAGCATCCATGCCGCCCCCATCAGCAGTAAGTAGAATGGGAAATCCCAGGTGTTCATGAAGGCGATACCGCCCAGGGTCAGCACCCCAAGCGCGATCGTCAGACCCGAAGCCGGGATATTAAACCTTCCCAACTTGATATTGCCGTCCCAACCTCCCATGAACGCGTTCAGCGCCTCTGCGATCGCCAAAAGCACAAGCGGCATCGAGAGCATGTGCGGATGGATGTCTGCCAACAGATAGGTAAAAGCCGGGAACTCATCAATCACTTCCACAGCCCTGCCGTCCAGGGTGCGGTCCTGCACCACGCGGCTTGCCTGCCACCACGACCATCCCCCGCGTTGTGGTTTGATCGTCATTGCGTTGGGCTCGCGCGTCAGTTCGGGGATATCCAACTGCTCCCATGCTGTCTGGGGGAGCACGCCCCTGGCATGCATCATATCCAAACCGCTGAACCAGTTCCCCATCACCAGGATCATCAAAGGTGCCAGCAAAGCCAACACCACCTTGCGTTTATTCAGAAATTCAGCAACCGGTCTTGACTTGGTGGTTTGCTGGCGCAAACCCAGCAAATCCCAGAGGATGCCATAAGCCCCCACAGCGGTCATCCCAAACCAAAACGCCGCTACCAGGTTGTACCCTACGGAGGAACTTACTCCGGTCATCCGGATCAGCATTGCCGACAAAAGGTAGCCAAAATAGTAATAGGAGATGCTGTAACCGGAAAGCCACGGATCCAAAGGAGGAAAACCGGGTGATTTCAGGATAGCGTTGATGAACGCCATCTCCATAAACTTCTCGGTGTTGATAATTTCCGGGTTGGCAGCTCTGACCACTGCCATCAGCACAAATCCGGTCAAAAAGACAATTTCTGCCCGAATAAGTAAGGTCTTGTTCTCTTTGATCCAGGTAACGAGGTCTTTCCGATCAATTATCGAGAGTACGAGCAGGTTGATTCCTGTCAGGATCAAGATAGCCGTCACCTGCGAAGCCAGATCATTCCGTAAAAGTTGAATGGAGGTTAACCACCAGAAGATAGCTCCCCAAAGCAGCAGTCCCAGTGGTCTCAGAAAAAAGACGCCCCGCGATGGCAGTTTTTTCAACCCAGCATATGCCAGCGGCAGGTTGATCACCGACAACACTAAACTGAACAAATACCAGCTGAGAACTCCAATCATGCTCACCTGACCCGATAAATCACGGTACTGCCTTCACAATAAACCTCGTCCCACAACACTCCATTATAAGCAGGGAATTTCATTAAAGCCTCCTGTGGATAAAAGGCGGCCTCCTGCTGACCAACAATGATGTATTGAACCTGGTATTTTCCAAGGTAACCAGTGACAAAGTCTTCATCCAGGCTCATAAAAAAGGCGTTTACCTCGTCCACTCTTGCCTGCACCTTATCCGAGCCTGTCACCGCCCGTTGCTGGCGCTGATGGTAGTTCCAACCCACCACGGCCGGCAAGCCGGTATAGATGGTGTAACGATTACCCCAATAGTACTCGTAAGCTTGTGCTTCCAGGATCACTGGAGAGCCCTCAACATTATCCTGTATCCACTGAATCGCGCGGTAGTCCTGCCCGAGGTCCATGTCCACCCCATTCACCTGGTAGCGGGAAGTTTCCATGTACTTCATCCCATCCAGAGTATGCGGTGATTCCGGGTTCATGCGGTCAGTGACCTTATCGCGTGTGGCAAAAATCGGGAACATCAATGCACCCGTCAGAAGGAGGATCAAAGGTACCTGGAACAGGACCTGATATTTTCCACGCCACCGGCTCTGATCGCGCCAGGCTATCGCCAGCCCAATCCCAGCCACCAGTGACAGCAGCATCCAGGCTTGCAAGTAAAGCTTGAAAACGACGTTCATCCTGCCAATATCGCCCAGGAGGTGCACCAGTTCCACCACGATCGTCAACAGCAAGCCAGTGCCTGCCATGAAGAAGAGCAGTTTCTTGCCATCCGGTTGACCGGGAGCGATCAACAGCACTAAAGCCCATAAACACAATGGCAGCGCGATGATGGCAATCTTGACCTTCATCAGAAGTAAGCCGATCAAAATCAAACCCACCAGCAGCAAACCAGCGACAATCCAGCTTTTTACGCCTTCCCATCGCTTCAAACTCGAAACTCTGGTTACAGCCATCCATTGATAACTCTCCCAGGCGAACCAAAACACGATCAGGAACAGGATCAAACCCCAGTGGGTGAAGTAGGAAGCCAAAGGTGTCCGGTCCCCATCCCAGATTCCAATCTGCCCATAACCTGGATAGAACCAGCGATTAAATGGCTGAAAGAGCAGGCTCGAAATGAAGTAGAGCCCCACAACAGCAAGCGCAATTTGAACGACCCTGGTCCACTTGGGCGATAACCACCGATTTTTTACTGCAGGCACATAGCGCCATCCTACATATCCGAGAATCACCATGTTGAGGATCAAAAAAGTGTAATAATCCCATGTATTGATCGGTTTAAGCGCGCCGATGATTAGCCCGCCCAACAAGAAACCAAGGATGCCACCAGTCAGGTTCTTCTTTGTCTCTTCGTGCCACTGACCCTTGCTCATCAGCACCGAGAGCCCCCAACCCATCGCTGCAGTCACCACTGGCATCGCGATCAGATGCGCGTGAAAATCACCATAGAGGAAGGTGAAGAAAGGAAATTCTGTGATTGCTTCTCCAGGTATTGCTCTGCTAGGGTTCCAATACCAACTACCCGCACTGATCGGCAGGATCTCGCCATTGAAGAGCTTCCCAATCCCCATCAGCAGCCACTGCAAACGCTGCACCATGCTTCCGTCCGCGATTGCCTGACCGCCCGAGCCAAGTGTTTTTATCGCGTCGGCAAAGAGTTTGACCTCTCCCAAATTCCCAAGAAAACCCAGCACGATCATTGCGGTTAACCCCGCCCAGAATGCAAGATCAAAAAGTTTGGCTCTGCCTTCAGGATCTTCTCTGCCAAAAACGGCTTTGGTGATGTTCCATGCCAGGCTGAAAACCCCCACAGAAAGCATCCCGTACCAGAGCGAGAGCAGGATGTTGTAGGCAGTCGCCGGGATCACCCCCAGCAATTTCATCGGCAAACCTATTAATACCTGCCCATAGTAATAGTAATTGATGTATCCGCCCGCATACCATGGATCGTAAGCCGGAAAAACCGTACTCTTGATTATCGCGTTGAGATAAGAGAAGTCCATCGGCTTCTCACCGCCACGCCAGGGATGCCACAGGTCCGGGTTTAGCCAGCGGATGAGCAGGAACAAGCCAAACATCACGATCGTGATGACTTCTTCCACCACCAATTGTTTCCAAATCCGCTTCAAATCTCTCAACAGGTTATGTCTCGTAATCCATCCGGTCACCAGCCCTGCCAAGGCAATCAATACAAGTACTGCCAATAACAACCCGCGGTTGACAGCAATACCTGCGGACCCCAGAATAAAGGCAATGAAAGCAAAAAGTAAGAAACCGATGATCTTGGAAAAGCCGTAGCCTTTATCCTTCAATCCATGCAGCGCCAACCGCAATAAGGGGAAGACTAATAAACCCAGCAACAAAGAAAACCCATAAAAAACCAACACTGCCAAAGCTGGATTGCGGTTCAGCAAACCATCTCTGTTAAAGATTTCCGACCAGGTACCATTCTGCTGTTGAATCGTTAAGTTTTCTTCTGAGAGCATCAAGGTCGGCTTACCAGCTTTGTACTGAGAAGCTTGCCTGGGTGTCAGATAAATCACTTGGCTGAGATCGACTGTGTCAAGAAACGCCGCCAGTTTTCCGGGATCAAAATCTTCCGATTTTTGGAAAATCATCACTTTCGGGTGGTCATAAACCGAAAAAGCTTCTTCCGCGAACTGATCGTTGAACTCCCACTTTCCGAGAGTCGGATAGGATGTGAAAGTTTCGACCAATTCAAAACCGAGCGTTCCCTCGAACATTCCAGGTTCTGCCAGGTTATAACAGGTGACACTATCCATTTCTTCCGGGCAGCCTACCAAGGCACGGTAGTAAGCCGTACTGAGCGGATACCTTTCCGGCACACGCGGGATGGTTCCCCACTGGCGGTTGGAGCTCATGAACACATACTCACCCTGGCTGAGCATCTGGAAGAAGCGGTCGCGTTTAACCTGGTCATCCTGGGCGTACATGTCCAGGTTTAGGTCTCCGCGGAAAATCCCCAGATTTGTGTCGTAGGGGATGTAGCCGTTCATCATCACCGGTAAGCCGTCATCCCAGGCGGTTTCATGTACCACACCGACCGTATTGACTGCGATTTGCCCTGAGCCTGACACCAACTCCAGGGTCAGCTCAACATCCTGCATTCGGTTCAACACCAGGCTCTGCGGCAGGTCAAACACCACCTCGCTGCCAAGCCCATGCCCCATGTCCAGGAAAGCACCGCTGATTTCCGTGCTTACGGACTGTTGCGGGTCCTCACCCGTACTGGCAACCGTCACGCGCAAGGTTTTAGAACCAGGGTTTTGGGATGCATCCACCAGTTGAGGGATAACGACCTGGTTTATCTTGCCAGGTTTTGTTACAAAAATCCTAATATTGAATGGATTTCCTGCCGTCACTTGCTGGCTGATCCTGGGGAGGTACTGCTTGTTCAAGGTGCCAGTTTCTTTTGTGTAAGTGATTACAGGTACACCGGTAAGATAAGGCTGGCTGTTCTCAGTTGAAAAATTCAAAACAAGGATGTAGCTCTTGCCTTTTTCCAAGCTCACAGCTTGATCGAAGTAGAAATCGAGGCTGCTAAGTTGATTACCACCACTTGGTGTGCTTGTTGGCGTCGCTGCCAATATTGAGTTACCGCTGACCGCTTCCCTGACATCGAGCGAGTAAAGGATCGGATCAACAGACAGCATCAGATCCTGCACTTCAGGGAAGGTCACCCTTTCCATGGTGCCATCCCGATCCGCCACAAAAACGCTCAGGTAACTTTGTCCGGAGCCCAGTGTGACCTGGTTGCGGTACTGACCCTGTTGCGAAAACAGACCCTCATCCGTTTCAACCGTCAAATTGATCGGCCCATCGATGTTTTCGTAAATCCATTCGGAAGCTTCAATCCGAGTGACCGGTCGCGTGTAAATTCGGCTGAAAGCATAGGCATACGCAAGCGTTCCAGCCAAGACTACCACCGCAGATACCACACCCATCATTTGCAAACTTTTACGTGAGAGTATTAGTCTTTTCCAGCGGAAATCACGAGCAGCAGACAGCAGTTGCCAGAAACCCCATGCAGCAATGATTGCCAGCAAGGGGTAAATTGGCATCAGGTAGCGCATGGATTTCACCCAAGCCAGCCCCTGCCAGGCAGCGTAGATCAAGGTCCACGCCAACAGTGGGAGGTTATCCCAGTGCTTCTTCCGGGCTACACTAATTCCCATGCCAATCAGGCTTACAAATGCCGCTAACCCAAAAGGCAACCCCACTCCCCACAACCCGAGGTTTTTGAACGAAAACCATAGCGGACGCCTTGCCCACTGCAGCGCGGGTGGAAAATCAACTTCCCCGGTGCTCTGCGCCTGCAGTGACCGCATGCTCTGCCACCAGTTCTGGTTAATCGAGAAGTTGAAGAAACCTGGACCATCAAAGGCGTAAGGCTGGAATATTCTGAAAACAATAAAACTCACGATAGCTGCCGCAAACATTTTCCCGATCATCGGGAGAAATTCTTGTTGTCGGTCATCTTCAGCTAACCCAAAATATCGCACCCCCTCCACTAACGGCAGCAGCAACGCCAAAGAAATTGCATTGATCTTGGAGGCTGTTGCCATGCCGAGTGCGGCTCCAAACGCCAGGTAAGGCCAAATCGCATTCCAAACCTTTATCGCTTTACCTTTGTCCTCTGCCTTCTGCAAAGGTTGCCGTTTGAGGATGAAGACAGCTACCAGGACGGTCAACATGGCGAAGGTGTTGGTAAACGAATCGACTGTCATGAAGTGCGCCAGTTGGATAGGCAGCACCGCAAAGGCGTACAATGCGGCTGAAAGCAGCCCAACCCAGCGGTTAAACAGTTTTTTGGCGATGAAAAAAGTGAGCAGAATTGTGATCGTATCCGCCACTGCGGACATCGTGCGCCCCAGCAGCGTGTTCAGGTCGTATCCCACCTGCCCGGTCCACTCGCCCGCATATCGAACCATGAAAACAGGCAACGTGCCGTACACGAAAAATCCAAAATCCTTGTTTCCAGGATTGAGTGGCGATGAAGCAGTGTCGAAGTACTCTCTGGCAGTCCAAACCGGCTCAATGGCATTGATCACCATCGAAAGATATCGTTCATCTGGATGCAAATGTCTTGATTCATCCCAGTTGTTGTTCATGCTCCTGAAGGACCATCCAGCCAATAAAATCGTCACCAAAGAGACGACCACGAGGATGGACTTCCAGCCAATTTTTCGCTTCTCTTGAACCTTCTGTTCAGTTTCTATAATCATTCAATCACTGACCTACGATGAAAAGGATAAAGTTCTTGTCCGGATTTGTGCTTTGATAGGTGCTGATCACGCCTTCCGGATAGGCAGCCTGTAATTCGGCGATACTGTCCTTGTCCATCGGGTTGAGGATGAACAATTTCGGAATCGTAACGTTTAGGGTGTTCGCGATCTCACTATATGGCAAGCTCAGATTCTGCTCAGGCCGACCCATGCTGATCGCGACCGCGCGGGAATCAACCCAATAAGGATAGCTGATCAGGTAGCTGAGACCTTCCCTGCCAGAGGAGTAAAACCGGCTGATGACCTCAGCCATCTCGCTGGCATTCCAGGCGGAATTCCTGTACTGCGTGGCGTACTGCTTGAAGACCAGGTTATGATTATTCACCACTATCGGACCAAGCATTAAAACACTGGCAATCACCACCAACGCCAGGGATTGTTTCTTCAGTGTTCCTGTGACAATTCTCAAAATCTCCACAATCCCGTAAGACGCGGTCAACAACACGGGAATTGCTGCCCCTACCGCGCGTGTCATGGATGGATTCTCGGAAGGGAATGCCAACGCCAACGCACTGGGTAGCAATAGAATTGGATAAAGAATCAACACCACCAACAATTTCCAATTTCTACTTGACCGATAATCCCGGAGCAGGCTGACAACCCCCACCAGGAAGAAAACAGCCGTCAAACCATCCACAGCACCCCGGTTGGCGATGCTGTCCACCCAACTCCCCAGGTTGGTCCAGTTTGCGATCCCAAGCGCCTTCCAAAAATTCGCCAGAAAAATCAACACGGGATTTCCCGAAAACGCGACCTCATATTCGCCCACACGCGCAAGAATCGGCGCCATGTAGTTCATTGGTTCCAACGTAATCGCCCTCAGGAGTGGTATCGCAGTGACGAGCGAGACCAGAGCACCCATCCCGAGCAAGCCAAAACTCTGGACAGGTTGGACCGATTTTTTCCCAATTATCCAAATGAGAATCACTAATAATGCCACCAGTGGAAAGATGAGGAAGATCTTGTTGCTCATCAATCCGAGCCCAGTTGCAACAGACGAAAGCAAGAAAAAACGTCCATCTTGCTCATCCAAAGCCTTCAGTAGGCAATAAAGCGCTCCTGCCATCAACGGGAACACCAAGCCTCCGCCGATCGCCGCTCTTTCCTGTAACACCAGCCAAAAACTCACCCCTGCCAGCCCTGCAAAAACCAGCCCCACCCAGCGGTTTGCGATCGTCTTGCCCAGACCAAACACAAATCCCATCCCGATCAGACCCGCCAGCGCGTTTGCCAGGCGAATTCCTTCCATTTTCAGAGCTTTGCCTGAGAAAACGTTCACCATGTTTGCCCAATAGTAGTTTAGGGGCTCAGGAACGGTATTGCGAGAGAAAAGAATGTAATTTCCACCTTGTTGGATTTCTCTTGCCGAGTAAAACATCTCCACCTGCGCACTGATTACTTCAGGCGGCACTGCTGCCAGTTCCTTTAACCTGAAAGTTAATCCAAGCAACGCCACAATTAGAGCCAGAATTAAAAACACCCGGTCATTCTGCCAGTTTTGCCAGAATTTCCAGACTAACTTCCCTTCGACATTCCCAGAATTCTTCGTCGGCCAGAAAGCGTACAAACTGCAGGCAATCCCAGTCAGCCAGCTCAAGGTTTGCAGCCAACCGAAGCGATTTTCGGAAAAGAATAAAAAGGACACCGCCGACATCGCCAATGTCGCCAGAAGCCAGATAGGTTTTAGGTGGAATCGAATGCCTTCACCTTCAACCAAGGGTGTTTCAACAGTTTGTGTGTGCTGATTGGGAATTCCGAACCACACGCAACTCATGCCTGTGAGGATAGCCAGGATCCCAACCAAGGGAAAAGACTGCCTGTCCATTCCCAGTAGAAATTGCCCGATCACAATCAGGAATAAACCGATCCAAAAAAATATTTTTATGCCGGCACGATTCTCATCGGGTAAAACCTCCCCACTCCCAGCCGGGAGAGGCTTCCCAGCTAACTTAAATTGGTCATTGATCCAACCTCTCACGGTTTCCAGCACGGTGAGGTCATCATCTTCTGGCAAGCTTTCAGTCGGATGCATGCTGATATTCTATTCCAATCCAATCTCAGGTGTTGCAAAGCGACCTTTTACGGTCAAGATTCCTTCGTTGCTACAAAAAATGTGCAACAACCAGTTTCATCCAATGGCGATTCGACCAGGCGGCGAATGCGGTCAAAATGGATAAATGGATTCTTTCTACTTTTGAACAAAACCCATTTTCCAAATAACTTTTTCCAGAGCAGATTTGGCAAGTTGGCGACATGCCCACGTTCCAATTGGTGCAGTGCTTTCCGCGGGAAATAGTTCCAATGCCGCACTTCGTCAAAGCCCGCAATCCGCAGCCGCTCCACCCAAACCTCAGGCCTGTCCAGGTTTACATGCCGCGATACCCAGTTGAAGAAACGAGAGTAGGGTTGGGTCAGGAAATTCAGCCCGATTTGTCTTAGAACTTGCACGCCCCACAATTCGGTTCTGAAACGCTCGTTTGGGACGGCAAACATGAAATGCCCGCCAGGTTGAAGGCATCTTCCAACCTCGTTCAGCACATCCTGAACGCCAGGAATGTGTTCCAGTACAGAATTGCTGATCGCAGTCGGGAACTCACCACTCTCAAATGGCAGTTCCTGCCCGTTAGCTTGTGCCAGGGAGCGATAGACTTTCCAGGCTTCCGCCTCCTTAAGAGGAGCTAGCCAGGGGTCGATCCCATCCACGATTTTTCCGTCCAGCATCGCCCAGGCAAAATGCCCATCCCCTGCGCCGATATCCAGAAT
>CAYPBU010000014.1:0-13047 GCA_964409045.1 uncultured Anaerolineaceae bacterium
ATTACAAGCAGGAAGCCATCAGCTGGAGTTGGGAGTTGCTCACCAAAGTCTGGGGTCTCGACCCTACTCGGCTATACGCAACTTACTTCGTCGACGACCAGGGCGACCTGCCATCCGACACGGAAGCCCGCGAAGTCTGGCTGGCTCAGCCGGGGTTTGTCGCCTCTCACCTCATCCAGGGCGGACGCAAAGATAACTTCTGGGAAATGGCTGAGACCGGTCCCTGCGGTCCCTGCAGCGAGATCCACTACGATTTTGGATCGGATGCTTGTAACATGCAGCATGTGCCGGGTCATGTCTGTGAAGTCAATGGCGATTGCTCACGCATCGTCGAGATCTGGAATAACGTCTTTATCCAATACAACCGCACTTCCCCCACCGATTTCCTGCCCCTGCCGAAACGCCATGTGGATACCGGCATGGGTTTTGAACGCATCGTCTCCATCATCCAGGGTGTGCGTGGGAACTACGAAACCGACCTGCTGAAACCCCTCTTGGATGAAACACAACGCCTTGCCCGGCAAAGCGACAAGGAACGTGCTGCCAACCTGACCCCCTACCGCGTGATTGCCGACCACGTTCGCTCAGCCACTTTCCTGATTGCTGATGGGGTCATCCCTGGCAACGTCGGGCGCAATTACGTCTGCCGCATGATCATCCGGCGTGCGGCTCGTTTCGCGCGCAAACTCAATCTCACCGAGCCCTTCATGGCGAACGTTGCGAGGCTCGTGGTTGAAAATTACCAGTCAGCCTACCCGGAGCTAAAAGCGACCGCTGAACTAATTTACGAAACGCTCACTTCTGAAGAAAAACGTTTTGCTGAAACGCTCGACGCTGGTTTTATTGAACTGCAAAACCTGGTGACGGGCCTAAAATCCAACGGTGAAAGCCAGCTTGACGGTAAAACCGCTTTCAACCTCTACTCCACCCTCGGCTTCCCGCTCGAGATCACCCGCGACATCCTGGGTGAGGACGGGCTGACGGTGGACGAGAAAGGCTTTTTCGAGGCGATGGAAGCGCACCGGATTGCCTCCGGTAAGGGGCAGGCTTTTGGCAACATGAACGGCGATAACACAGAGTTTTACGCTGCTGTTTTGAACGACCTGCAAACCAGGGGGAAACTGCCCGCAGTAGGCACCCGGTACGATCCGTACTCCGCTTTCTCGACTGAAACTCAACTGGTTGCCATCCTGCGGGATGGAGAGTTGGTTCAGTCTGCCCAGGTTGGGGATGAGGTCGAATTGATCCTGACCGCCAGCCCTCTCTACATCGAATCCGGCGGGCAGGTCGGGGATACGGGCGTGATAATATCCGCCAACGCCCCTGAATGGAAGGTTGAGATTTCCTCCACACGCAAACCTGTTTCCGGTCTGATTGTCCAATCAGGCGTCGTCACCCTGGGCACGCCCCGTGTTGGTAGCCCTGTTTTGGTCAGTGTGGACGTTGCCTCTCGCAGAGCAACAATGCGAAACCACACCGGCACACATCTGCTGCATGCCGCCCTGCGCAAGGTTTTGGGCGAGAAGGTGCACCAGTCAGGATCCGCTGTTGACCCTGAACGCATGCGTTTCGACTTCAACTTCCCCCGAGCCCTAAACAGTGATGAGTTGCTCCAGATCGAAGCCCTGGTCAACCGCAACATCGCCGAGGAATACCCGGTGAACAAGCGTGTCAAAACCCTCGATGAAGCCAAAGCAGATGGCGCCATGGCGCTGTTCGGTGAGAAATACGGCAATGAGGTGCGCACGATCGAGATTGCCGACAATCGCGGAAGGGTTTCGTATGAACTTTGCGGTGGTACCCACCTGGATAATACCGCTGAAATCGGTTCTTTCTACATCACAAGCGAGTCAAGCGTGGCTGCTGGAGTGCGTCGTATCGAAGCCGTCACCGGTGAGAAGGCTTACACCTGGGCACGCGAACGCCTGAACCTGCTCAACCAGGCAGCAGCATTTCTTGAAACCAGTCCTTTCGAGCTGCTCTCAAAGACAGAAATGCTCGATAATAAGCTTAAAGAACTCGATAAAGAGCTGGATCTTTTACGCGCGCAAGGTGCTCAGGCGGAATTCAACAAGAAATTGCAGAACGTCCAGCAAATTGCGGGCGTGCCCGTGCTCAGCGCCATCATCCCAAATGCGGACGCGGATGCCCTGCGCGGTCTGACGGACCAGTTCCGCCAGCAATATCCCTCCGGCGTCGTCGTTTTGGGCACGGTCAACCACGACAAACCCCTGCTGATCGCAGCAGTCACCCCAGACCTGATCGCTCGCGGCATCAAAGCCGGCGATCTGATCAAACGGGTGGCGGCAGTGGTAGGTGGCGGTGGCGGCGGTCGACCCGATATGGCTCAAGCTGGCGGCAAAGATCCGGACAAGCTTTCAGAAGCGCTCGACCAGGTTTCTGTCTTCATTCGTGAGAATTTAAAATAAGCCATGTCACAGGATATCACCCCACTTCGTTTGCAGTACCTGGATATAAAAAGACAGTATCCCGATACGATTGTCTTTTTCCGGTTGGGTGATTTTTACGAAACTTTTGATGATGATGCCAAAATTACAGCCGATGCGTTGGATATCGTCCTGACTTCACGCCCGGTGGCAAAAGGAGTGCGTGTGCCCATGGCGGGCATTCCGTTCCACGCGGTCGATAACTACATCGGCAGGCTGATCGAAAAGGGTCACCATGTCGCGATCTGTGAACAGGTCGGCGACCAGCCCGATAAGGGACTTTTCTCCCGTGAAGTCGTGCGCGTGGTCACCCCCGGCACGGTGGTGGAGCCAAATTTGCTCCCCTCCGGACGCAACAATTACCTCGCCTGCATCTACACCCAGCTAAACAGTGCAGGGTTGGCTTATGTTGACGTTTCTACCGGAGAATTTGCCGCCACTGAGCTGATTGATCAGGACGTCTTCGTCCAGCTTCGGGCGGAACTCAAACGCCTTTCCCCTGCAGAAGTTCTGGTATCGGACGCGGTCAACAAACCTGAGGACATTGACGGTAATCTGACTGTCATCCCCAATTGGTATTATGAGCCAGGTCGATCCGAGGAGATGATCAAAACCCGCTTCCAGGTCAGCAGCCTTGAAGGATTGGGGCTCAAACCCCTGCCTCTGGCAGTTCGTGCGGTTGGAGCGTTGCTAAAGTATTTGCAAGAAACTCAAAAAGGGTTATCGGAGGTTCAGTTTAGCTTTAGCACCTATAGTCTGAATGACTTCATGGTTCTGGACGCAGAAACCCGCCGCAACCTGGAACTGACCGAGACCTTGCGCGACAACAAGACCGAAGGCTCGCTTTTAGGTGCGCTCGACCGTACCAAAACCCCGATGGGAAAGCGCATGCTGCGGGCTTGGGTCAACAAACCGCTGCTCGACCTTGAGCAGCTCAACGCCCGGCTGGATTCGGTGGAATTTTTCTACAAGAATGGGATTCTTCGCCAAAATTTAGAACCCCTACTTGCAGAGCTCCACGACCTTGAACGAATCGTGAGCAGGCTTAAGAATGGCAGTGCCCGCCCGGGCGACTTGGTGGCACTGCGCGAAGACTTGCGCGCCATCCCCCGCCTGAAGGCGTTGCTACCCTCCGGTGAACCTTCGCTCCAAATACTGGCAGATGCAATCGGCAGTTTCGATTCGCAAGTAGAACTGCTCGAGCAAGCCATCACAGAGGATCCGCCAGCCACAACTGCCAATATCGGCATTATCCAACTCGGGTTTTCACCTGAGCTTGATGCCATCCTCGCCAGCTCGAAACACGCGCGTGAATGGATTGCCGGGCTCGAAAGCAGCGAACGCCAACGCACAGGTATCAAGACTCTCAAAGTTGGTTTCAACAAGGTTTTTGGTTACTACATCGAGGTATCGCGCGGTGCGGCGGACCAGGCACCCGAAAACTACATCCGCAAGCAGACCCTGGTCAACAATGAACGCTTCATCACGCCCGAACTGAAGGAATATGAATCGCTGGTCTTGAATGCGGAAGCGCAAATTCATGAAGTGGAGCTGCGAGTCTACAAACAAGTTTGCGCGCAACTGGCTTCCGCCGGCCATGAACTGCTCAACGCCGCCCGAGCCATTGCCAGCCTTGATTGCCTGCTTTCTTTCAGCAGCGTCGCGGCACTCAATAAATACACCCGACCCCACCTTCGCGCGGAAAAGGGTCTGAAAATTCTCGCCGGACGCCACCCGGTGGTGGAACGCATGCGCAGCGAAACCCGCTACATCCCAAACGATGTGGTCTTTGAAGATGGCGAGATCGTGCGGCTCATCACAGGCCCAAATATGAGCGGCAAGTCGACCTACCTGCGACAGGTGGTTCTGATCGTCCTGATGGCGCAAATTGGCAGTTTTGTGCCGGCAGACGAGGCGGAAATTGGTCTGGTGGACCGGGTTTTCACACGGATTGGGGCGCAGGATGCCATCCACCAGGGGCAGTCAACCTTCATGGTGGAAATGCTTGAGACTGCCAACATTCTCAACAATGCCTCCTCGCGAAGTCTCTTGATCCTGGATGAGATCGGCCGCGGAACGAGCACTTATGACGGGCTCTCGATCGCGTGGGCAATCGTCGAACACCTCCACAGCCACCCCAAACTCAAGCCCCTGACGCTATTCGCCACGCACTATCATGAGTTGACTGAACTGGCAGAGCTCTACCCGGGCGTGCGCAACTACAATGTGGCAGTGTCTGAGGCGGATGGAACGGTGGTGTTCCTGCACAAGATTGTGCCGGGCGGGGCTGACCGATCCTATGGCATCCACGTGGCACAAATGGCTGGGCTGCCCTCGTCGGTCATCACCCGCGCGAACGAGATCCTCAAACAGCTTGAGCAGTCCTCCGGCACGACTTTGCCGGCTGCCTCCGCCACGCAGGATCAGATGCGGCTCTTCCCGGAGAACAACCCCATGATCGAGGCCTACAAGAAGCTTGACCTCGAAACCCTCTCCCCAATCCAGGCTTTGAATCTACTTTACGAGTGGAAGAGGAAATACTTCGCCAAGGATTAGATGTTGTGTGGGGGGTGACGTACTTAAACCCGACATTCACATTATCCCATCCGTCATCGCCAAGAGTGAAGCGACGCCTTTGCCCGCAAAGCAGGGTATGGCGAACTCATCGTCAACACTGTCATCCTGAGCGAAGCGAAGGATCTGTTTGTTAAGAATCAGCTCGTTTCTCTTGCCACCTACGTTTTTGGTCTGTTACCAATTGAGATTGCTTCACAAAAGAGGTTCGCAATGACAGAGGTTTCGTCATCACGAGGAGCGAAGCGAAGTGGCGATCTCAAACCGCCACTGTCATCCTGAGCAACGCGACTGCTTGCGTCCCCTTGCGGGAAGGATCTTTTTGTCAAAAATCAGATTCTTCGCAACCCTTGAAAAAAGACACAAGGGCAGGAGAGGCGTAAAATGACTTGTTGGTTGGTTTGATTATGACTGCTGGGGCTTCGTAAGTGCTCAATCGTCGTCCAGCCAGCCGGGTTGACCGTTGAGAAATGCCTGCCCGGTCATGGGCTTTTTACCTTCCGGCTGCAGACTGTCAAAAACCAAAAAACTTTCACCAGTACCAATTGCCGGCAGTCCGTTGACCACGTACCTCTCGCCTATTTCGCTTGCAAAGCTGTCGTGCACATGGGCTTCCAGCACCTTGACGCGTTTTCCATCCAGCATGAAGAATGTGCCAGGCCAGGGATGAAAGGCGCGCACTTTTCGGTCCAGTTCGAGGGCTGATTTTGTAAAATCCAGTTCGCCCTGCTCTTTCTTAAGCATGGGAGCATAGGTTTGGCTGGTACCGTCCTGCGGCAAAGGTGCCAGCATGCCGCTCAGGTAAGATGGCAAAACCTCAATTAGCGTTTGTGCGCCAAGGAATGCCAGTTGATGCGAAAGCTCTTCGGCGTTAGTCCTCGCACGGATAGGCACGCTACGCTGAGCCAGAATTGGACCTGTATCGAGCCCTTCGTTCATCTGCATGATCGTCACACCGGTTTCAGTATCACCAGCGGCGATCGCGGCTTGGATAGGCGAAGCGCCCCGCCACCGGGGCAGCAACGACGCGTGAACATTCACGCATCCTTTCGTAGGCATCTCGAGCACCATCTTTGGCAGGATCTGCCCAAAAGCCGCGACTACGATCAGATCCGGCTTGTACTCAGCCAACTCGCTTATTGCCCCTAGTTTTCGCAGAGATTCTGGTTGGAGGACGGGTAAGCCAAGTTCCAATGCGCGCTGCTTCACCGCGCAAGGTGTTAGTGTGCGTCCCCTTCCCGCAGGACGGTCCGGCTGGGTGACCACAGCTACCAGTTTATGCCGTTCATTCAGGACTTCAAGACTGGGTATCGCAAAATCAGGTGACCCCATGAAGATGATTCGTGTATTCACAGCAAAGATTCTAACACAGGGTATTTTCTGATTCCGACCAAATTTACGATAGATTTTCTATCCCTTTTCGCGCCGGAATTCTGACTTTGTGCTATTCTTAAGCATATTTGAAATGAGGTGAATCATGACTGACTCTCAAGATTTTGTAAATGTTGACCCGATTGATGTCGAGCCAGAGACCGATCCAAAGGCTTCTCAGCCCGCGTTGTCACCCAGCGAAGAAAACACCCTGGCGATGTTCGCGCACCTGTCCATCCTGCTCAACCTGGTGACGGGTTTCCTGGGCTTGGTACCCGCCGTCATTATTTACTTTGCATATCGAGATCGTTCCCGCTATGTGGCATACCAGAGCCTGCAAGCGATTGTGTTCCAATTGGTTTACTTCTTTGGAGCTGCAATTTTGGCAGGCATCGTTGCCGTTGTCTCCACCCCGCTAGTTCTGGTCTGTATCGGTCTTTTTGGGCTGCTAATTGCACTCCTGCTGGCGTTGATACCGATTGGCGCTCTGATCTACGGCATTGTTGCAGCTGTGGATACTTATCACGGGCGTGACTTCCAGTATTGGTTGGTGGGGCAGTGGGTTCGCAAAACTTACGAAAACTAATAACCAGAGTCTTTAGGAAGGAAAGCTTTGTGGATCCGATTGCTACGCAAGCATTAAAAGAAAGGATTACCGTCTACGGGGTCAAGTGGTGTCCCGATTGCCGGCAAAGCAGGGCAATTTTCGAGGAAGAAAGCATTCCTTTCGTCTGGATCGACATTGATGAAAACATATTGGGCGAGAAGTTCGTCCTGGCAACAAACCGGGGCAATCGCAGCGTGCCAACGATTATTTTCCCCGATGGATCTATCCTGGTGGAGCCAGGCTCAAACCAACTCCGCCGATCTTTGAAAGCTTACAAAACGGTGTAATTACCTTAAAGACTCAGGCGCCGGCGTGCTTTTTGTGCCAAAACGGCAATACTGAACGACAGCGCACCTGCAAACAACACTCCAAAACTCGCGACGAGGATCGCGCCAACAGATCGGCGCAACTCAAAAATCCGCGAGTTTTTTAGTTCCGCCTCCAGGTTTTTCACGTAAGTCGAGCGCGGTCTTTGGTGCTTCAGCAATTGCGAAAAACGCTCCTCGAGTTTGTGCAGGTCAATTTCATTCATTGTTTTCTTTTTCTCATTCATACCGCTTAATTAAACGCTTTTGTAGTTCGTTAGATACGAGGATTTTCCAATTCCTTCACCCGATCTCGCATCTCGAGCAAGGTACGGTGGTAAAGGCTCTTGATTGCACCCTCAGTTTTCCCAAAAATGTAACTGATTTCCTCGTTGGATAGGTTCTGAACAAACTTCAGCAGGACGAGTTCCCTTTTTTGCGGGCTGAGATCGTTAATGACACGCAGCAGGAATTCATGCTCCTGGATTTGTGCCATCTTTTGTTCTGGCGCAGCCTGTCTGCCCATATCAGGCAGGCTCAAATTCTCGATGGAAATTTCTCTCCCCCGCATCCTGTCACGGTGATAATTAGCCACCAAGTTGTGGGCGATGCGGTATATCCAGGCGGAAAAGGGCAAGCCCATGTGTTTGTAGCTACCGATGTTTTTCAATGCTCTAAAAAAAACTTTGGAGGTCAAATCCTCAGCGTCCGTGGAAGTGCCGACCCGAAAAAAGACGTAATTGTAGATCCGTTCAACGTAACGCTCGTAGAGCACCCCAAAGGCGTCAGGGTCGGTTCGGGCTAGGTTTATCAGAGTTACTTCATCTATTTCTTCAGTCAAATTGACCATCCTGAATCTGATTATATACCACGCCTCATGCACCGTTTCAACCTGCAAGCCTCTCGCTTTGGGGTACAATAAACAGAATGGGACACCATGGCACATCATCAAGAATCAATTGCGCCGGTCGCATTTTGATTCCTGCTTCCTACCTTTCTGCAAACCTTAAGTTTACTTTTTTCGCACAGCCTGCTATCAGACTGTGTCTGCAAATCCTATACTCCGATCAAAAGGAATCTAACCATGAGTGATTTTCTGTTCAAGAAAGATGTCGATATTTATGATCCCAACGTCAACGGACTGGTGGAGTTTGAAGCTGAACGCCAGGCTCGCCGTCTGATCATGATCCCCAGCGAAAGCATTGCCCCCAAGGCAGTGCGCGACCTGCTTGCTTCGCCTTTTACCAATATCTATGCTGAAGGTTATCCCCGCCCTGAGACACGTTACCAGGACGAAGAAACCCTCATGGACTACGCTTACCAGCTTGGGCGCTACCGCCGGCACAGCGACCCCCGTTACTACAAAGGTGTGGAATATGTGGACATGTTGGAATCCCTCGCCCGCAGGCGTGCCGCGGAACTCTTCGCTGCCAACGACCTCAACGCTGACGACCTCTGGGTGAACGTGCAGCCCCTTTCGGGCGCCCCTGCCAACACGGCAGTCTATACAGCCCTCATCCAACCAGGTGATGCCATTTTGGGCATGGACCTGTTGGTGGGTGGTCACCTGACCCATGGCTCACCGGTTAATCGCTCCGGACTGTTCTATAACGCTTTCCACTACTCCGTGGACCCTAAAACCGAGCGACTCGATTACGACAAAATCATGGAACAGGCTAAAGCCTGCATGCCCAAGGTCATCGTTGCCGGCTACACCTCTTTCCCCTGGATCCCCGACTGGCAAAAATTCCGTGAGATCGCAGACGAAGTTGGCGCCTGGCTGTTGGCTGATTGCTCGCACATCGCTGGTCTGATTGCCGCCAAAACTGTTCCATCCCCCATTGGAATCGCTGATGTGGTCAGCTTTACAACCCACAAAACGCTCTGTGGTCCGCGCGGCGCGGTGCTGATTGCGCATGACCGTGAACTTGGCGAACAGATCGACAAAGGCGTCTTCCCGGGTGAACAAGGCGGTCCGCACGTCAACACTATTGCCGCGATGGCTCTCACCTTCAAACTTGCCAAAACGGAACAATTTATCGAGCTGCAAAAACAAACTCTGCGTAATGCTGCAGCGTTGGCAAACCACTTTAAAGAATTGGGCGTTCGCGTTCCTTACGGCGGCACCGACAGCCACATGTGCCTGATCGACTGCAAGTCCTTCAAGAGCCCGGATGGCATCCCCCTCACCGGCGACCTCGGCGCGAGAATTCTCGACCTGGTTGGCATCGTGGTCAATCGCAACACCATCCCTGGCGATCGTTCCGCACTCACCTCCACGGGCATCCGCATGGGCGCCACCTGGTTAACCCAGCGTGGCTTTGTGGAGAAGGACTTCGCAAAAATTGCAGATCTGATCCATGAAGTCTTCAACGCGACAATTCCCTATCACATGATCGGTCGCTCCGGCAAGATCACGCGCGCCAAAGTTGATTTTTCAACGCTTGGCAAGGTAAACACAGACGTACGTGTTCTGGCAGACGGAAAACCCGCCATGGATGACATTCATCAGCGCCACGGCTATCCGCATTACTTCTACAACGAAGACCATCCCCGCCAGGGAATCGGTGCGTTGATGGTTACCGGCGAGAATGTGCGCGCATTCCTCAACTACACCATGACCAGCGACGTCGAAGCTCTGGAGCCAGGCGCTTCGCAGTTGACCATGATGCACACTACCAACGGCGACATCGAAGGCATCCTGACCTGCAACGAATGCAAGCGTTTCACGCTGACCGTTCCAGCAGAAAAACTTGGGCTGGCTGGCAGCTGGCTGGTGGGTCTTTCGAGTGCGTTTATCTACTACGATCCTGACCTGACCCAGAGAATTCCCGGTCCTGTTTCAATCCTGCGTGCTGACCCGGTCTGGGTGAAACCCGACAATGAAAGAGTTGACCTGCGTAAACCTTATTTCATCGGTATGCCATCTGACGTGAGCCTGCCCGGGCTGCCTGAGTTTAGTTGGGTGGAGCCCGAAGAAGAGGGACTGAAACACACACCACTGTTCGAGAACCACCTGGAATTGGGCGCAAAAATGAGCGGTTTTGCAGGCTGGGAGATGCCGCTGTGGTACTCTTCCGTCCTCCAGGAGCATCTCGCCACCCGCAATGCAGCCGGTCTTTTCGACGTAACTCACATGGGCGTCTTCCAGGCTGAAGGTCCGGACGCGGCAGTATTTCTGGATGTGGTCTGCGGCAACGACACCATGTCGCTCAAGATTGGTGACTCGCTCTACACGCACTTTATGGACCCGCATGCGAATGTAATTGATGACTTGCTGGTTTACCGCCGGGACACCGACAAATACCTGGTGGTGGTCAACGCTGCCAACGAAGCCAAAGATTGGGCATGGTTGAACGCTGTTCGCAACGGCGAGGTGATGGTTGACCCCGATCGTCCCTGGGTGCGTGCTCCCGGCCGCAAAGTGACTCTGCGCAACCTCAAGGACCCCAAAGCAGGTGTTGAGCAACTGGTTGATATCGCACTTCAAGGTCCACTGAGCCGTGACATTCTCCTCAAACTGGCTGAGCCGGCTGAACAACGCCGCATACGCCGCTTGAATAAGACACAACTTTGTGAAGCCGTCCTGGATGGAATGAATGTGGTCGTTTCCCGCACCGGATACACCGGCGAACCGATGTGTTTTGAGCTTTTCGTCCATCCGGATGAGGCGGTTCATCTTTGGAATGCCCTGCTCGAAGCCGGTAAACCCCTCGGGCTTGAACCTTGCGGGCTTGGCGCACGTGACTCACTGCGCACGGAAGCCGGCTTGCCCCTGTATGGCCATGAAATGGGCGGCGACCTCAACCTGACGATTAGCGAGGCAGGCTTCCTGCCATTCCTGAAACTCAACTCTGCCTGGTTTATTGGTAGAAAAGCCTTTGTCGAACGCGAAGACAAGCGCGCAGGTGTTGTGGCTCGCTTCCGCTTCGATGAGAAAGCAGTCCGAATGGCGCACCATGGCGATCCCGTCTGCGATCTAAAAGGACGCATGGTCGGCGTCGTTACCAGCTGCGCGATTGACCAGGAAGGCTACCTCACCGGACAAGCCTTCGTGGATAAGAAGGTGGCAGTGGAAGGCACCAAGGTCTTTATCTTCCAGAACGCCCCTGATTGGAGACAAAAATCCCCTGCCGAACTCACCCATGGGGATCGCGTTGCACTTCCAGGTGCAGCAACCATCATCAGCCGGTTCTTGAAAATATAGGCCGGAAGCATTAGAAAAGGAGAGACTAAAATAATGCCAACACCCTGGGAACTAAGATTTGCTCATCGAACTGAAGGTATGAAGAGCTCATTCATCCGTGAGCTCCTGAAGGTTACCAGCCAGCCTGACGTAATTTCTTTCGGCGGTGGTTTCCCTGCCGCTGAGCTATTCCCAATCGAACAAATGCGGGCTGCCTGCGACAAAGTGCTCACCCAATACGGTCGCAAAGCCCTTCAATATGCCTCCACAGAGGGGTATAACCCCCTTAGACAGTGGATTGCCGACGACGCGAAAGCGAACGGCATCAATGTCACGCTCGACAATATCCTGATCACCACCGGTTCACAGCAAGCCCTGGATATCGTCGGTCGCATCTTCATCAACCGCGGTGATCGCATCCTGACCGAATCGCCCACCTACCTTGGCGCGATCCAGGCCTGGAATGCTTATGGTCCACACTATGTGACCGCAGATACTGACGCCGACGGGATGGTCACTGATGACCTCGAGAACCTCATCCGGCAAAACGTCAAATTCATGTATGTGCTGCCCAACTTCCAAAATCCGTTGGGTGTCACGCTTTCACTCGAACGGCGAAAGCATCTGATCGAACTTGCCAACCGCTACAACCTGCCGATGATCGAGGATGATCCTTACGGCAAGCTAATCTTCGAAGGCGAAATGTTGCCTCCAATAGCCGTACTGGACGCGCAGTACCATGAGTGTGACCATTCCGCGTTCAACGGGAACGTCATCTACACCAGCACCTTCTCCAAGATCCTTGCTCCGGGTCTGCGCATTGGCTGGGTGATCGCGCCGGCTGAAGTCGTCAAGAAGATGGTCCAGGCCAAGCAAGGCGCCGACCTGCAGTGCTCCACCTTCGACCAATACGTGGCTTACGAACTGGCTGCCGGGGATTGGCTGCCCGATCACATCGAAACCATTCGCCGCGTGTACAAAGAACGCCGCGATGCCATGATACAGGCGTTCAAAGATTTCATGCCCGAAGGCACCAGCTGGACGACCCCACGCGGTGGTCTGTTCCTTTGGCTGCGCCTGCCCGAAGGTTGCGACAGCCTCGCGCTCTTCCCCAAAGCCGTGGAAGAGAAGGTGGCGTATGTTCCGGGCGTGCCGTTCTACCCGAATGGCGGTCCCAACAACACCATGCGCCTCAACTTCTCCGCTGCAAACCCCGAGACCATCCGCGAAGGCGTTCGCCGTCTATCGGTGATGATCAAGAAAACGATGGCGTAAGCCAAAATCTAATCAACGATAAAAGAGACCGGTCGCATGACCGGTCTCTTTTGTGTATGGGTTGAAAAACAATCACCTTGTCCAAAGCTTGAAATTGGTCAGAATCGAACCGCCGATGAACTCGCGCAGGATTGAATTGTCCGGAACGTATTCCGTTCCGGTCGGCAAGAACCACTCCAGGAACTTCAACAAGCGTTTCGCTTCGATGTGCTCCGGCGTGCCGAATGGTACCTGGCGCAAAAGTGGTTCCACCAGCGGCTTCAGTGTGGTTAACTCGTATGC
>CAYPBU010000014.1:13057-36621 GCA_964409045.1 uncultured Anaerolineaceae bacterium
CAGAATTAAACATGACATCTGCATTTTCCTGGTAAGGGAAGATGTGGAATTTCTCGCCAGCCCGAACCGCCTCCCACCTCCGGATGGTATCCGACGCTGAATAGCCACGGTCACGCGAATCGCGCAGGATGCGCCGCAACATACGCGTGTCTGTGGTCGAAATGCGGTTGTGGCGGTCCAGGTTGAGCTGTGTCAGGCAGGAAACATAGATCCTGAAGGTGGTTGTGGGATCAATGTCGGTCAGCAGCCCGGGGTTGAGCCCATGGATGCCCTCAAGGATGATCACGTCGCCTTTGTTCAGCTGAACTTTAGCCCCATCCACGCTCAAACCAGTGATAAAGTCGTAGCGCGGCAGTTGCACTTCCTCGCCTTTCATCAATGCCTTGAGGTCGCTATTCAAACGCACCAGGTCGAGCGCCCGCAAAGACTCGAAATCGCGGTGACCATCCTGGTCGAGGGGGGTTTTGTCGCGGTCGATGAAGAAGTTGTCCATCTCAAGCGCGAAGGGGGTAACGCCCTTTGCCAGGAGTTGAATACCAAGCCGCTTTGAAAAGGTTGTCTTGCCTGAAGAAGAAGGTCCGGCGATCAAAATGACGCCAACCCGCTCGCGCGCCTCGCAGATCTGGGCTGCGATTTCTGCAATTTGCATTTCATGCAGCGCTTCAGACACCAAAATGACTTCATCAATATGCCCTTCCTGGATGGCGTCATTCAACGCGCCGACGGAATGGATGCCGAGAGTGGTCAACCAATCGCCGTATTCCTTGAAGGTCTTTAACAAGGTGGGATAGTTATCCATCGGCAGCACCTCGGATGGCGCATGCCGCCTTGGAAAGCGGATGATGAAGGCATCATCGAGCATGTACATATCGAACCACTTCAGATAACCGGATGAGGGCACCATGTAGCCATGGTGATAGTCGCGGGTTTCATTCGCCCGGTAAAGCACCAGGTCTTTGCGTTTTCGATATTTTAGCAACCGCACCTTGTCGTCTTCACCAGCCTCTTTAAAGTAGGCGATGGCTTCTTCCAAAGGCACGGTTTCACGCACAAAAGGCACGTTCTGATTAACAAGTTCCTGCATCGCTATCTTGACGCGATCCAACTCTTCCTGGCCGAATTGGGGTAAATTGCTGACCTGGCAGTAGTATCCACCTGAGGAGACTGAATGGTCGATCGTCAACCCTCCCTCAGGGAAACAGCTCTGAAAAGCGACTTCCAGCAGAAAGACCAGTGAGCGGCGATAGATGCGCGCGCCGTCTGAATCTTCCATGGAAAGCAGCGTTGCCTGCCCGTCTTGCTCGACTGGATAAGTCAATTCGCGCAAGTGCCCATCCAGGATCGCGCCTACAATCAGAGGCTCCTCCGGTTTTTGCACAGTGCGGACAAAGTCTTCCAACTTGCCACCTCGTCTGCCTGTGATAATCCTGCCATCGCTTAATTTTAGTTCCACGCTCTCACGTGGCTTTTCAGTCAGATAAAAATCCATGTTGCTCTCTTTATTAGTTATTTTGTCACGGCGATCAATGGGATGATCGCGAAATCGTCAGGTCCCTTCCCGTCAACAGGTGCCGCCGAAGAGGGGTACGTCCCCAGCGCGGTTGCCTGGTCAGGAGTATACGATGCCGGCAAGGCGAGGTCAATGATGCGGGTATGGTTGTTGTCGAGCGGCGCTCCGCCAAAGCGATAGCTTTCCGCGGTCTGGTTTACATCGCGCACACGCCAAACGCCATCAGCCGGATAACCTTCCTGCCCGAGCAAAACCGCGGCATAACTCCAATCGCTTGGGCTGCCATCACCAAAGAATTCAATCGGCACACTTGCGATGACCGCGTTCTTGCCTGAATCCACGTAGACCTTCATTGCCGAACTGGCTTCGGTGTCCTTGACTGGCTCTCCCAGTGGATCGTCACCTGGTACAACAACTTGAGACGTCCAGCCTTCGACCCACAGGGCAATATCCCAGCCATTACCGTCCGCAAGCGCGGCGTTTCTGCCGGGAAGCAGCATGCGGCTACCGGTGCCGGCACCTGGATCTTTGTCGATGTAGACGTCAAAAGTCTGCACCGAGAAGCCCGCTGCTGAGTTCCAGCCATTTGCAATCGGAGACTTCAGGGTAAAGCTGAAATAGAGATTTGCGCCGTCACTGGAGACCTCAAAAGCAGTCAGGTCAAAATCCCCAGCCTTGAAGACGCCATCTTTGGGGTAGGTGTAGCTGCCGGGACCGGTGTCGTCACCTTCAGGGTCCTCAACCAATAGTACGCTGGTCACAGGTTCAAAGCTGAAGTACTGAATTGCCAGCGGCGCTTCAGCCTTGAACTGGAATGACTGGTCTCCGGTTATCACAACCTGCGCAGGAACAACTACGCCACCTGAGACATCACCAAGCACTGATTTAGCCAACGAGAGTTCAACAATCTCTCCGTCCACCGCTAATTCTCCATCCAATTGCTGTTCAGGCGCCCAGGCTGAGCCATCTGATTTATAGAGCGTAATCGGATTATTGCCAGTCATGAATTCTATAACCCTGGAAGCGGGTGAAATCAACCGGGATTCGCCATCCAGTCCGACCATCAGCCTGTCCACATCTCCAGGAGCATTAAGATAGACCAGTATTCTTCTGAAATCGCCTAACGAATCTGCCAGATCAAACCGCAAGTGGAGTTTTTCCTGATCCATTCCATAAGCAAAAGCCTGGATGGGGTCGCCTTCCGTGCCTTGATAAACAGCCGCCTTCGCCCACTCATCTTGACCCAAATCTCCATCAATAACCGGTGTCATTTCGCCACTTACAGCCACGTCCGGTTTGATCGGCTGTGCTTGGATGACTGGGATATCCAGGAAAGCAGGGTACTCGACTCCCAAGGAGGTGTAAACACCCTTCAGGAGTGCTCGATAGCCTTCGTCAAAGTAGCTGTCCTGCCCGGAATCCTGGTCAGTACCATACCACCAGAACCAGTCTGAGCCTTCCGCCAGGTACATGAAGTCCTGCGCTTCGGCCAAAGCCTCGGGGGTGGCACTGAGCGTGCCATCCTCATACTGCTTCAGATCAGCGCGCACACGGGCGAGCAGATCCCAGCCTTCAGCTTCTTCGCTTTCGCCAATCCAGGTGTCGTAATTCGCGCTGAACCAGGCTCCTGGGAACAGAACATCCAACTCACGCTGTTCCGGGTAAAGTTTGAGATATTCCGAGGGGGTGATCGTTTCGAGCGTTTCACTCTCAGCCAGTTTTTTAAAGAGGGCGTGGAAGAAATCCTTGCCGTCATTGTCGTAGTTTTCCCAGGCGTTCTCGCCGTCCACGACGATGGTCACAATATGCGGACCTTCCGTGCCCTTCAGGCTCTCGTGGATCGCGTCGAGCGAATCGATCATATCCTGCGCGGCAGCTTCGCCAGCCATACCGGAATAATTGAAACCGATCTTGTCCGAGATAACCCAGTCGCGGAAGAAGATGCCAACTTTTTCACCGCTTTCGCCCTGTACAAAGTAAGGACGATAGAAAGTGTCGGGGTCTTTGACCACGCCGTCACTATCCCTGGCGAAGCGATCCCCCGCAAGCCCCAGGCTAGCCACGAGCACGGGCTCGCCGGTTTGCATCCACTTATAGCCAGCCGCGCTGACCAGGGGCACAATATCTTCTGCCACGGAACCTTCCCCTGGCCAAAGCCCGCGGACGTCGCGCCCAAAGATAGACTCGTACATTTCCACGCTCTTTTGCAGGTGGAAAGCAGCATCCTCGGGGAAGCTGAAGATCTGCTTTGGCATGATCGCCTTGGGATTGCCGACCAGAGCCAGCTCTGAGTTGTAGATCAGGGGCAGGATCGGGTGGGCATAGGGTGTGGTTGTGATCTCAAGGATGCCAGCATCCTGTAATTCCTTGTGGGTCGGCAGCACTCGCTGGAGCAACGCTAAAATGCCATCAAAGAGGGTGACTTTATCTTCTTCTGTATAGTCTCTGCCTTTATCGACCAGGGCTTTGAAAGGTTCCTTGGCCAGGTAATCCGGATCGATCCACGCCAGGTTGAACCAGACCTGCAGATCGCGCAGATCCTGCTCCGTGAAGTTCTCAACCGCAGCCGCGATGGCAGCTTCGTCCGTGCCGCCGCGCAGGTCGAGCAGTTCCTTGTAGCGTGGGTAAACCGCGATGATGTGATCCCAGTTGGCGTCAAAGAAACGCTGCATGATGAAGGTCTTCTGTTCCGCGGTTAATTCTGCCGCCGGCACTTCCGCCAACAACCAATACAGGTCCTTTGCGCCGTTATCCGTGAAATCTTGCAGCTGGCGGATCAGCGAAGGAGTCAGATTAATGGCTGCCTTAACGCCCTCTTCGGCGGCAATCATTTCCGCCATATCGAGGTAATCCTTGGTGGCATGCACGCGCACCCATGGGCGGGTGTAGATGCCATTTTCATCTTTGTAATACATTGGCTGATGTTGATGCCAGGTGAGGTTGACGTACAGCGGGTACTCCACCGGCGCTTCCGTCGGCGTTGGTTCCTCAACCACAGGGGTTGTCGGCTCCACTGGCACATCTGTTGGTGCTGGCGTCGCTTTTGGCGCCGAGCAGCCCGCGATGACTGCCAGACTCAGGATGATTGCTATGAATAATTGAAGCTTTTTCATGGTTCCTCTTTTCATGCCCGGATTACGGGCGCGTCAGTTTCAGGACAAACGTTTCTCCGCCATCGAGCATCTCCGCGATAACAAAATCAGCCAGAGAGCCATTTTCGGCGAAAGTAATATCAGAGAAGGGTGCCTCACCCCAAACCGCTTCTGCCTGCCAGGTTCCAGCCAGGCTGCCGCCTTCAAGCGCGATGGTGCAGTTCTCGAGGGTTTGCACACCAAGGTTGGCCACTGTCAGCAGCACTTCGTCGCCAGCAACCCGTGCGACGGTGTAGAGCCGACGGCAAGAGGAAGTGAAGGGAATGTAGTCGCCTTTTTGCAGCGCTGGGTAGCGGTTGCGCAGGTTGACCAAGCCGCGGTACCAGTTGAGCAATGACCCGGGGTCGGCGTCCTGGGCAGCCACATTCAGCTCTTCCCAGCCTTCATTCAAAGGCTCCCAGGGCGCAGAAGCGCTAAAGCCTGCATGTGCTTCCGCGGACCACTGCATCGGCGTGCGAATGCGTTCATCGGGCTTGTTGCCGGTCATACCGATTTCTTCGCCATAATAGATATAGGGCGTGCCCGGACCCATCAGGTACACAAACGCCGCAAGTTGCTGCCGCTGAAGCTTGCTGCTGTAGTAGGAGGCCACGCGTTGCTGATCGTGATTGGTCAGAAAAGTGGCAAATTGCTGATCGGGGAAGTACTGGAGGGTCTCCAGGTACGACGCCATGATGCGTGAGGGATCCGGAGAGTATATTCCGCCCAGGATATCCCCTGCCAGGTCGAACATGAAGTATTCCTGCATGCCGCGTATCGGTTCACCATACTTGGCGATCACTTGTGTATCCGTCCAAACCTCGCCTACGGTGTAGGCTTCAGGATTGATACCCGTGTAAAACGCGCGCCAGTTTTGGAACCATTCGATCGAACCCTTCGAGTCCTGCAGGGTGACTCCCTCTTCCACCAGGTAGCGTGCCGCGTCCACTCGGAAGCCGTCCACGCCCATTTCAAGCCAGAATTTGGTGGCATCAAAAATTGCTTTGGTCACTTTCGGCTGGTTGTAGTTCAAATCGGGCATGCCGCTCCAAAATGGCGCATAGTAATAACTGCCACCTGATTGGTACCAGGCATTCTGCCCCCAGGGTCCTGCCTGGGCAGGTTTGGTGTCCGACCAGACATACCAATCCCGGTACTCGCTGGATTTATCCTTTGAACTGACGAACCAGGGATGGTCTGAAGAGGTGTGATTAACCACAAAGTCAATGATCACGCGGATGCCGCGTTCGTGGCAGGCTTGGAGCATGTCCTGAAAATCCTGAAGGGTGCCGTAGTCCGGATTCACATTCTGGTAGTCGGTGACGTCGTAGCCATGATAGGAAGGCGAAGGAAAAATTGGCATCAACCAGATGCCGTTGATACCCAGGTCGGTGGTGGTGTTTGGATCGCCATCGTTGAGATAGTCAAGGTTCTCGATAATTCCACGGAAGTCACCAACGCCATCGCCGTCGCTGTCTTTGAAAGAGCGCACGAAGAGTTCATAGAAGACCATATCGTTCCACCAACCTTGTGCGGATTCGGGCGTTTGCTCCGTCGCCACTGGCACGGTTGGAATAGCAGCCGCTTCAGTTTCTGTGACTGCAGGTTGGGTTTCAAGGGGTTTGGGACTGCACGCGGAAAGCACGAGGATAAAGACGAATAGCAGCATAATTGGCAGGGCACGTTTTTTCATAGCTTCTCCAGGAAGTTCAGCAACAGCTGGGAACATTGCCCCCAGCAGAATGTTTCGTTAATTTTACACGATTCGCAGGCTGGTTCGCATTCAGGAATATAAGTCTCAACTTCCTGTATCCAACGGCTTTCAGTTGAAAAGCCCACCACCCACAGGCTGAATGAGCGATGCATCATCCTGTGTTGGAGTGTTAACCGCGCGACTGACTTCCCAACTCCGCATCAATTCAGGATCGAAGGGCTTCAGCAGGCTCAGCCGCTTGTTCGCATCGGGTTCCACCAGCCAATCCCACATAGCCTGGCCTTTGAGGATGACTGGCATACGCGGGTGAACCTCCGCAACCAGGGCATTAGCGTTGGTGGTGATGATCGTGCAGGTGGTCAGCCCAGGCAGACCCGGCTCTGAGTTGACGCCTTTTGGCTCCCAGTCGTCCCACAGCCCCGCAAAAGCAAAAGCTTCGCCGCTGCGCAAACTAAAGTAGAACGGGACCGAGAGTTTTCCAGCCTTGCGCCACTCGTAAAAACCGTCAGCAAGGATCAGGCAGCGTTTGTTTTTGAAAGAATTGCGGTAGGCGGGCTTCTCCGCCACGGATTCAGCGCGCGCGTTGATCATGCCATTGCCAATCGAAGGATCCTTTGCCCAGAAGGGCACCAAACCCCAGCGGAACCAGTGCACCGAGCGGGATTCTTCAAAGGGCACGCAAGCAATTTCCTGTGAGGGGGCAATGTGATAACGCGGCTCCCAATCGAGCGGCATCTGCCCGAGCGCGAGTTGCGTGCGCACATCGTCCGAGTCAATCGCCATGGTAAATCTTCCGCACATAATGCCTCCGATCGTGATCTATCAACTGTCATTATTATACGATTTATACAAGACGTAGGTCGGAATGAGACTGTTTCAGAATGCCAACTCACGTGCTCGGCGGGGACGCCGGCACGATCAAGCGTCGGTAGGGTGGGTTGGCGTCAAAAAACATTTGCACCAGGGCACGGAGTTTTAGCCTACCCACCAAAGCCGTAGGAATTCTGGGCTTCCTTTGTTCATTTCCCAACGTTTGTGATGTCAGGTTCAACGGAGGAACCTGACCTACACGTAATCACCTTTGATAATCAAGTCAAAAGATTTTGCTTCCTCGCTCTTGACGTTCGACGAGGGATTGGGTAAACTTGAGAGTCGCCGGTTAACCCGGTAAATTTATGGGCGAGGGTAACCTGAAAGATGGTGAGAGGCGCTCGGAGGAAAAATGTCTACACAAGAAGGAATTACCATCAAAGCTGAAAAGCGCACTGTCAAGGGAAAGCAAGTCTCCCAGTTGCGCCGCGCCGGCATTCTGCCCGGTGTCATTTACGGTCACAGAGTCGACACCCAGGCCATCCAAATGGATCGCCACACGGTCGCACTCCAGATGTCCACCATCACCCCCACCACCCTGGTAACTATCGATGTCGCTGGGGATATGATCAAAGCCTTCGTGCGCGATCGCCAGCGCGACGTGCTTCATGGTCAACTGACTCACCTGGACTTCCTGGCTGTCTCGATGACTGAGAAAATGCGTGCTGCAGTTTCGCTCGAGCTAACAGGTGAAGCCCCCGTGCTCGCCAACCCGATTTATCTGCTCAATCACAGCTTGAACGAGATCGAAATCGAATGCTTCCCACAGGATATGCCCGAGCGTGTTTCGGTGGATATCAGCGGGATGAAAACCCCAGAAGATTCCATCACTGTTGCGGACCTCAACCTGGGCGAGAATATCACCATTCTGACCGACCCCACGGAAGTAATTGTTTCGGTTGGTTATATCGCTGCTGAAGAAGCTGGCATCGATGGCATTGCTGCCGAGCCTGATGTCGTTGAAAAAGGCAAGAAGACCGAAGACGCTGACTAATCAGCCAATTCCCAAGATCAAAAACGACCGCTTCACAGCGGTCGTTTTTCATTATTGGATAAGTCGCAGGAATTCCTGGGTGATCTGCGCGGTTGCGCCCCAAATGATCTCTCCATCGAAATCAGCATAATATGGGATATGAAAAGTTTGGTCTTCGAAATGGCGCGGTTTGATCTGGTAGTTGTGGGGGTCAGCAAGCCAATCGAGCGGCACGATGAAAGCGCGTGCCACTTCACTTGCATTGATCTTGAGCATACACGGCCAGGCCACCACACCAACCACCGGTGTAACCTGAAAGTAAGAGATCATATCGAAACGCGCCATCTTGCCGAGCACAGCCACAGAGGCTGGATCGATGCCGGTCTCCTCAAATGCTTCACGCAGCGCAGTCTGCTCAAGGTCGCCATCCTGCTCCTCCCAAGCTCCACCTGGGAAAGAAACCTGACCGCTGTGATCAGCCAAATCCATGCTGCGACGGGTAAAAAGTAGGTGCCAGCGGGCATTCTCCCACACAAGTGGGACAAGTACCGCCGCTGGATGTAGTTTGGATGGGTCGAGATGGAGCCAACCACTGTCTCGCAGAGCAGCCTGATCAGCATGCTTCTGGAGGCGCGTAACAAGATCGTGGGGTAGGGTCAGACTACCGCTCAAAGTGTGTCCATGGTGTCATCCACCTCGGGCAGCTCAGCGTCCTCTGATTTTTCCAGTCCCAAGCGGTCCACTGCTCGTCCGAATATCAAGAAACCGGTGTGGGCGATCATGCGATCCACCGGGCGCAGGTGTTCCCAATCGGTCTTGTAATAGCGCACGAGCACTTCGATCACTTCCACAAAGGCAAAGTTGTTGTGCATGAGTGAACGCAGGCAGAGCTGCACCTGGTTGACCGTGGGCACAAGCATGCCCAGGTAGCCGCCAGGCTTTAGGCTGGCACGTGCCTGGACGAGGTAATCATAGGGATTGGGCAGGTCAAGGAAAAGCGCGTCGACATTCTCTTCAGAAAACCCCTCTGACGCATCTCCCACTTTGAAAGTCACGCGGTCGAGCAAGCCGACACGATCCAGGTTTTTGATCGCAAGCGCCTGGACATCCTGCTTGCGTTCGTAAGAATAGACATGACCGTTATCGCCTACCATGTAAGCGAACGCCGTTGTCAGTCCACCTGAACCGCTGCCGCATTCAAGTACCCGCATACCCGGTCCAATCCCCATGGTGATCAGGATCTGACCAATTTCCTTCGGGTACATGATCTGGGTAGTACGCTTGATGTTTTTGATCAGGTCTGCGATGCCAGGCTGCAACAGGTAAAAGGGATTACCCTGGTGAGACTCGAGCCGAGTGCCCCATTTATGACCAATGATGTCGTCGTGTTTGATAACGCCACGGTGGGTCTGCAACACACCACCAGCCACCAGGCGCAACAAATGGCTCTTGTAACCGGCACCCTGCAGCTGCACCAGGTCCCCCTCGCCGGCGAAAATGTGTGATTCGTCTTGGGAAGTGATCATCCCTGGTTACTCTGCCCAGGGAAGGATTCGATGCGGCTGAACCAATGACCGGCAAAGAGCGCAACAATGCTGCCGATAATGCCGCCGCCAAGCTGGAGTGAGCCGACGTTCATGAAGTTGAAACCAGCGCTTGTCGCGATGATGTGACCAAGAAAGAAACCAATCCAGCTGAGAATGATGTAAATTACCAGTTTCCAGAAACCCCCATCTTTCCAAAGGTGGAAGACAGCCCCAAGCAGGGTTGCCAGGATCCATCCAAAAATGTAGGTAGCAACGTTCATAAATCGTCCTCAATAGTTACTGGTGTGGCTTTGTTAATGGGTTAATGATATCACTAAACTGCTAAATCCGACCTCGTTCAGGCGATTTTTTGCGTCCAGGACATCACGCCCCTCATGAATGTTGAAAATTTTACAAACTTCAAGAGCGGGAAAGTTTATTTCCAAAAAAGTGGAAATCAGATTTCGCTATTGTGCATAAAAGGTAAAATATACCCATGAGCGACGAACATAAACCAGCGGTCTACTGTGACACGCACTGCCATCTGGATATGCCTGCTTTTAGCGAGGATTTTGATGTAGTCCTACAAAGGGCAAGAGATGCAGGGCTGGAATTTGTCATCATCCCTGCCCTCGACTGCGCCACCGCCAATAACGCGCTTGAACTTGCCCGTCAGAAACCTGATTTCTTCTATGCCACTGTCGGAATCCATCCCAACTATGCCGCTGAGGTTGAGCCGGACTGCCTGGACCAACTTTTCCGCCTTGCCACCCAACAAGGGGTGGTTGCGATCGGCGAAATCGGGCTGGATTATCACTGGGATTACGCCACACCTGCTCAACAAAAAGCAGTGCTCCTACCCCAACTGGAGCTGGCACGCGACCTAAACTTGCCACTGGTGATCCACAACCGCGATGCCGCGCAAGATCTTGGTCCGATCCTGCTCGAGTGGCAAGCTTCCCTTCCCTCTTCGCATCCCCTCAAAACTCGCCCGGGAGTGATGCACTCCTACACTGGCCCGCAGGAATTAGCGCTTAGCTTATTGGAAGCTGGTTTCTACTTTGGGATTGGTGGTCCGGTCACTTACAAGAACGGAAAGGATAAACAAGCCCTGGTTGAATTATTGCCACGGGAGAAGGTCCTGCTCGAAACGGATAGCCCCTATCTGCCTCCCCATCCGCATCGGGGTGAGCGAAATGAGCCGTCGTTTATTCCGCTTATCGCGGCAAAAGTCGGAGAGATTTGGGGCGTGAGCGCTGAAGAGGTCGGGCAGATTACGACCGCCAACGCTAAAAGATTGTTTGGCATTCCATAGTATATTTTCGGATCATAAGTCCTCGTAGGGCGAGACGAAGCAAAGTCAGTAGGGTGGGTTGGCGTCTATTCACCTATAAAATCAGTCGCGATTTGTAGCCAACCCACCGATATAAATCCATTTTTGTGAGGTCGGCGGTGGGTTGGCTACAAAAAGGATTTGGGTCGGTAATGTTCTGCGACGCCAACCCACCCTACAAACCCGATTTGGAAACCTGGCGGTCTAATCCCTTGAACAGTGGGGACACCGGCACGATCCGGGAGGGAATCGATCAACAAAATCTATGAAAGTTTTTGTAGGGCGAGATTGGAAGCACTGCTTACTCTTTCTTAAAAACAAGTTGGTGTGCTTCCAATCCGCCAGCACACCCATTATCTCTCGCAATTACCACCCAGATTACCCCTTACGGCGGATTGAGGGCACAATACGTTTGTCCGTCTCACCGCTTAAAGTGCCCTCAATCTCACCCTACGGTTAACTCACAACGCTACCCATCCATTTTCACGGTGGGCAAAGTCAGTCCAACCGTTCTACTTCTTTTTCTCCTCCTCAATCACGTACTCAGGCACGAAGGTCTGATCCTCGAAAGGCGGACGAACATAAGAGTCATCCTCCTGCTTGGGCGGCAGTTCCATTTTTGGCGGAGTCAGATCCTCATAAGGAATCAAGCTCAGCATGTGGCTGATGCAGTTCAGTCGGGCGCGCTTCTTGTCATCTGCCTGCACCACATACCAGGGGCTCTGTTTCGTGTCGGTGAAGCGGAACATGTCATCCTTGGCGCGTGAGTATTCCACCCAGCGTTTGCGGGATTCAAGGTCCATCGGGCTGAGCTTCCAGCGCCGCGTTATGTCGTCCATGCGCTGTTGGAAACGCTTTTCCTGTTCTTCGTCACTGACAGAAAACCAGTATTTGATCAGAATGATGCCAGAACGGATCAACATTTTCTCAAATTCCGGCACACTGCGGAAGAACTCTTCCACCTGCTCCGGAGTGCAAAATCCCATCACCCTCTCAACGCCGGCGCGGTTGTACCAGGAGCGATCAAACACCACCATCTCGCCTGCCGCGGGCAAGTGCGCCACGTAACGTTGGAAGTACCATTGGGTCTTTTCCTTCTCGGTCGCCACCGGCAGCGCGACTACGCGCACAATTCTGGGGTTAAGGGTTTCGGTCAGGCGCTTGATGGTGCCGCCCTTCCCCGCTGCATCCCGTCCCTCAAAGATAACCGCCACTTTCAATCCACGCTCTTTGATCCAAAGTTGCAGCTTTACCAGCTCCACCTGGAGTTTGCGCAACTCCCGCTCGTAGACGGCGTCAGAAAGTGCCTTCTTTTTCTCTGCGTGAGCAACAGGTTTTGCCGCAGGTTTTGCTGCGACCTGCTTCTCTTCAACCTTGCTCTTACTTACTTTGTGTTCAGTTTTGGAATTACTTTTTGCCATGCGAACCTCTCGATCAACTGGGTTGGAAGCAAAAGACAGGTTAATTATACAATCAACACATAGACTGGCAAGCAAATCTTAGCCAGACCTAACTCTCATTTTCAGCCCCCTTTAATTAACTCAACGGCTATCGCGCTTGTAATCCACGAACCGATATCCAACACCGCGTTCCGTCAGGATGTATTGCGGATTTGCAGGGTCTTTTTCGAGTTTTTTCCTCAGGTAGTTGATATACAAGCGCACATAATGAGGCTCGTTTTCGTACTCATAGCCCCAAACTTTGGTCAGAATTTGATCATGCGTGAGCACCCAACCAGCATTCTTGACCAGGTGATATAGCAGCCGATATTCCGTCGGGCGGAGTTTCACCAGTTCCCCCTCCACCCAAACTTCGTGTCGGTCAAAATCGATGGTGAGGCGATCATCCACGATAATTTTGCCGGTCTCATCCTCCTCGGCGACGTTGCCCCGCCGAAGCACTGCCCGGATGCGGCTGGTCAATTCTCGCGGGCTAAAGGGTTTGGTGACGTAATCATCCGCGCCGAGTTCCAGCCCCTTAACACGATCATCTTCCTCGCCTTTGGCGGTCAGCATGATCACTGGCGTCGAACCTACTTCGCGGATACTTTTTAGCACAGTGAAGCCGTCCATGTCAGGCATCATGACATCCAAAAGGACAAGGTCCGGCAGCGAAGTGCGCAACTTATCAATCGCCTGGCTGCCGTTGTTGGCTTCCACCACCTCAAATCCGTCATGCTCCAGGTTCAATCGGATGATGCGTACCAACCCTCTTTCATCATCCACAACTAAAATTTTCTTCTTTGCGCTCGGTTCTGCCATATTTCGATCCTTATCTGATTTCCACAAGAATGACACTGATATTATCGGTTCCGCCAGCATTATTGGCAAGCTCACAAAGCTGTTCGGCTATGTTCGTGGTTCCAGACCCCGACTTGATCACCTTCAACATCTCATTCTCATCCGCCAACCCCCACAACCCATCTGTGCAAATCAGCAATTGGGACGGCTCAACGATATCCAAATGCCCAAGGTCAACCTTGAACCCCTCGGTTTGCCCAAGAGCTCTGAAGAGTACATTTCGTTGGGGGTGATGCAAGGCATCTTCTTCGGATATTTGCCCCAGATCGACGAGGCGGCGCACCAATGAATGATCCTGCGTTAGAGGCTGAAAATCAGCGTGGTCGCTGCGAAAATAGAGACGCGAATCACCGATGTGACCAAAGTAGAGGAGTTTCTCGAGCAAAAAAGCGAGTGTCAGGGTAGTGCCTCCACCAGACACATGTTGGATCACTTGCTCCTGTGCCTGGGTGAATGCTTTTTCAATCATGGCAAGCACATCCTGATGGGAAGGCAACAATTCCCCCTGACGCAGGGGATCAATCAGGGTTTTAGTCAGCTCAGCCACACTGACCTGGATCGCGATCTTGCTGGCAACCTCGCCATTGTCATGCCCCCCCATGCCATCCGCAACCATGAAAATTCCCACTGTTACCGGTCTCTCAGGAAGATAAAGCTGCATCGTGAGGGAAAAAGCCGAATCCTCCATATGGGTACGTGTTTTGCCCACAGATTGAGCGCTCCAAGCTTGCAAGTTTACCCGCTCCGAAAGGGGCTGTTTTAGCATGTCAGGTGTGGATGAATGATCTTCAAATAATTTGGTACCGAATAGTTTCAAATTCCCTCACCTTTCAGATTATCCGTAGTACCTATGGGGTTGGTGTGCCCACATTAAACACCATCAGGTAATTCTCAGCTGCCCAACCCGACCTATTTTCATCCAGTGGCGCTTCCAATTGCCACCAAGTGTAGCCATCGCTCACTTCAGGTCCGCCCACTACCTTGAAAACTTCATCATCCATCGCCATGAAGTTGATGCCCGCGCCAGTTCCCGCGGCTGCCCGCATGCGCAAACCCAAGCCTTCTGTTCCTGTCACCTTGACATAAACATTCATGCCAATCACCCCTTCCGGCAAAACAACCGGCGCTTCTGATGTGGGAGTGGGGAGATCAGTCGGAGCGATGACGGTATTCGTCTGGGTTGGAGCAGGGATGACGGTTACGTTGTATTGAGGGGTGGATTCTATCCGAGTAGCCTGGCGAACTGCGGCCGTAAAAACCAACCAGCTAATTCCAACCAGAACACCAGCAACCAGCAGTACACCAAGGATGCTCAGAGGGTGAATTTTTGGAGTTGGCTTGATTTCCATATTTGGACTCTGCTAATTATAACAGTGCCTTCCTGTTTTTTTTGTCGTGCTGTTTCCAAAAAGTTTCAATGCTGCGAAAAGTTTCGCCTGGATTTTCAAAGTGGGGCATCCCACGTGTTTGGCTGCTGCGGACAGCCTGCCAATTGGCGTGTTCATGCACCAGAATCGGAAGCATATCAAACTGAAACACTGGATCATTATCGTATATCACCAGGACAGGCTTGGTGATCTTTTCGTAGTATTTAGCACGAACATCCTTCACCGAAAGCTTGCCGCAGTAATTCAGGATCGGCGCGAAGTGAGCGCCAGGCTGGTGTGCTGAGGTGTAGGCAAGATCTACCAGGTCTGATGGCGGGGTATAAGTGAAGCGTTTTCGATAGTATCCCAAAACGCTGGTACGGCTTGCCAACAGGTCATAAAAAGGCAGGCTCCAGAGTGGAACTTTAAGGTAGGTCAATCCGAGATTCTGGAATTGCTCCCACCATTTGCTCTCAGAGATGTGACCGGTGCGTGGCATCTGCATCCCGCTGGGATTGATCATCACGATCGACTTGAACAATCCGCTGTCCTGCTCGTCCGCCATGGCTGCAAATTCAGATGACTGCCCCATCACAACAATATGCACCGGTTCAACAATCCGATCGCGGATAAACTCGGAAATTGCTGCCGCATAAAGCACTGGGCGGTATGGTCTGTCGGATTTTTCTGAGCCCCCAAACCCCGGTAGGTCGATCACATAAACCTTTCGATAAGCACAAAACGCCTCAAAGACAGGCGTCATGTCATGCCCACCTGCATACAGGTGGATGCCGTGCACGAGTAGGATTGGAGTCTGTTTACTTTCGACTCTGCTTTCGTAATAATTGATTTTTCCGACGGTATCCGATTCAAAGGTGTGGTGCTCAGCTTCGAGCATCAGGTTCACCTTTGCATGGTGATCGATATATTTTTTACTGTAGAAGACCCAGCCGGCTTTGAGTGCCAGTGCAAGGACTGCCAGGCTCCCAAGGCTCCAACCTGCAGCCTTCCCGTGTTCTGCTGTTCTTTTCGTCATCCAGACCTCCGCTTGTTTTGGTTTTGTGGTCTGACTCAATTATATATTAGAAAAGTCGGGTAACTTCAGGTGTCACAATGTTGGGGGATAGAAAAACGATAGCTCGATCGCCACACTACGCCCGCGATGACAAAATAATTGAATGTTGCGAAAATGGTAAAATCCAGCTCATGAAGCGATCGCGCTACTCTCCCAGGCGGAAGAAGTCTCCCTCTTTTCGCTGGCTTCCTGCCGTTTTTGGCGGTCTTTTCCTCGTGTTCGCTTTGGTAATTGCTATCATCGACTACATCGGATTCCAACAACCACAAAACTTCTATCCCAGCGGATTGAGCGTCCGTGGTATTCCCTTGGGCGGGCTTGACCGAGCCCAGGCGGAAGCACGGCTCGCCGAAGTCTTTTCGCTGCCGGTCGAGCTGCATTACCGCGATGCACGCCTGCAGTTTTCCCCAACGGAACTTGGTCTCAAACCAGACTACAGCGCAACCCTTTCTCAGATCGACACAAGCATTCCAAAAAAATCCTGGTTTAAGCATCTTTGGGGGAAGACCGAAGTCTCCAACCCGCTGGATGTACCATTGATTGCTGAAGTGGATCTCAATCAAACTCAAGCGCTGTTGGAAGCGTTAATCCCCCCACGCTACGACCAGCCTGCCACCGCCACCATCCCGGTCCTTTACAGCACAAGTTACACACCCGGACAGCCTGGCTATTCTATGCAATCTATACCCGCAACTGCTGAAAAAATCCAGGTTGCTCTGCTCTCGCCTGACCAGCGTGTCGTCGAGCTGGATGTACAAGAGACCCCTGCTTTGCCACTCGATCGGGCGAACCTCGTTACCTTTCTGAAGCAGACCATCCAACTAGAAAAATTCAAGGGTTTGATCGAGGTCTACCAACGTGACCTTGTTACGGGTGAGATATTGCACTTAGCGCTGCGAGCCAACCAGGATGTCACTCCCGATGTAGCATATTCTGCCGCAAGCACTATCAAGATCCCCATCATGGTTTCCACCATGCGCCGGCTCAAGGAACCGCTGCCTTCCCAGGCAAGCAACTGGATGTTCCAGATGATTGCAGAGTCGCTCAATCCCCCGGCTGATGGCTTGATGAAAGCCTATATGGATAACGATTCCGGACCCCTGATGGTCACTGCTGACCTACGTGAACTGGGTTATCAGAACACCTTCCTCGCCGGTTATTTTGAACCGGGGTCACCGCTGCTCGACCGCATCACTACCCCTGCCAACCAGCGGCGGGATATCTTCCTGGACCCTGATTTTTACAATCAAACCGTCCCTTCGGAAACAGGCGACTTGCTTTACCGCATGTACCGCTGTGCCAACCAGAACGAACTCCTGTTTAATGGGCAGGTGACTGCATCAGAATGCCAGCAAATGCTCAGCTATCTGCTTGAGAACCGCATCCACGCCCTGATCGAGGCGGGTCTGCCTCCTGAAGGACGCGCCGCCCACAAACACGGCTGGACAAACGACCTGGACGGTCTGATCCACACCATCAGCGACTCGGGCGTGGTCTACACCCCCGGAGGCGACTACGTGTTGGTGATTTTTGCCCACACCGACGAACAATTCCTCTACGACACTGCCAATCAGCTTTTTGCCAAGCTCTCTCAATCCATTTATAATGCTTACAACCCCGAAAATCAGGCTGCCTGGTATGGCGAAAACTGACGCTCTCGGGTTTAGGCAAAAATGGACCTGATCCTGACGCACGAACAAACTGACCTCGACGGTCTTGCCTCCATGCTTGGAGCTTTTTTGCTGCGCCCCGAAGCCATCGCCTTGCTACCGCGCCAGATCAATCGCAACGGTAAGGCCTTCATCAGGCGTTACGTCAATGAATTACCTTTTTCGGATTACCAGGCGCTGCCGCACGAATCCATTAAAAGCGTCTTCCTGGTGGATACGCAATCGTTGGTGACATTGCGCGGTATGAACGAGCAAACCAAAGTAACCGTGCTCGATCACCATCCCCGCAAGGTCCAAATCCACCCATCCTGGCAGGTCGAGCTGCACCTGACTGGCGCTTGCACCACAATTTTGGTTGAAAAGTTACGTGAACAGAACAAGACTCTGACCCCGATAGAAGCCACCTTGATGTTGCTTGGAATCTACGAGGATACCGGCTCGCTGACATACAGCTGCACAACCGCCCGGGATGCAAGCGCGGTTGCCTTCCTGCTTGAGCAGGGTGCCGACCTCAACATCGCATCCATCTACCTCAATCCGCCCCTTTCAAATGCCCAACAGCAGCTCTACGACCGCCTGTTGAAAGATCTCGTTCAGTTGGATATCGAAGGCTACAGCATTCTGGTCTCCAAAGCGATCGCCAACGACCTCAATGATGAGATCTCCACGGTAGCACATAAGATGCGGGAATTCCTGACGCCCGACGGTCTGGTGCTGCTGGTTTCCACCCGCCAGGGAATTCGCCTGGTAGCACGTTCCACGACGGATAACGTGGACATGGCGCAACTCGCAAATCATTTTGGCGGTGGCGGGCACAAACGCGCGTCTTCGGCGCTGATTCGCGAAGAAGGGCGTTCGAATGCCAATATCACGGACACCAGGCTCTCCGAAGTCACGCGGCGTGTAATTGAAACCATCCCCCAAATTGTCACGCCAAGCATCAAAGTAAGCCAGATGATGTCCAAGAATCCTCTGACGCTCAGCCCAGGCATCAGCGCGGAGGATGCGGCGGAATTGATGAAACGCTATGGATTTGAGGGCTATCCTGTGGTGGAGAACAAACAGTTGGTGGGGTTGCTCACCCGCCGAAATGTGGACCGCGCAATTGCCCACAAACTCGACAAAACCGCTGGCGATCTGATGATCGCCGGTTCAGTCAGCGTTTATCCTGATGATCCAATCTCCAAACTCAAAGAACGTATGGCGACCAGCGGTTGGGGACAGGTTCCGGTCCTGGATCCTGAATCCAACGAAATTATTGGGATTGTCACCCGCACTGACCTGATCAGCACACTAAACCAGGACGAAGAATTGCCTACCCAAAAAGAGATTGCTGAGATGCTCGCCCAGGCGCTCCCGCCTGCCCGTAAAGCCCTGCTGCACGCTGTCGCGGACGAAGCCTACAACCAGGGCGTACAAGCCTTCATTGTCGGTGGGTTTGTGCGGGATTTGTTACTGCAGGTGCCCAGCCAGGATTTTGACATCGTGATTGAAGGCGACGCGATGGCATTTGCGGAACATCTCGTCAGGCAATTTGGCGGTCGGTTCGTGGCGCATAAACGTTTTGGCACAGCAAAATGGATCCTTAACCGGGAAAACCTGAAGGACAGGATCAACTCAACTAAAAACGACGGCTTTAGCACCACTGACCTTCCCGAACACCTCGACCTGATCACTGCCCGCACCGAGTTCTACAACAAGCCTGCAGCACTGCCGGTTGTGGAACGCAGCAGTATTAAGATGGATTTGCATCGCCGGGATTTCACGATTAACACCCTCGCCTTGAGGCTTGACGGCAGCCATTTTGGCAAGATCTTCGATTTTTGGGGCGGTTACAGCGACCTCCAACAGAAGGAAATTCGCGTCCTGCATGCCTTATCGTTTGTGGACGATGCTACGCGCATGCTGAGGGCGGTCCGCTTTGCCACCCGCTTCAATTTCGAGATTGAACCCCAGACTCTCAGCCTGATTGAGGGCAGTTTGCCACTGATTGCAGAGATCAGCGGTGCACGGCTGACGCACGAATTTGAGCTGATCTTCAATGAAAGCAAGGCACCCGAAATGCTCAGGCAGTTGGGCTTGCTCGGAATATTAGCCGCTATCGAGCCTGCCCTGCCCTGGGATGATGTTTGCATTAACCGCCTGGCGGTTGGGCTTACAAATTTGTCTGAAGCAATAGTAACCCTTTCTCAAGACAAGAAACTTCAGATTCTCTGGTGTTTATGGTTGCAGGATCTCCAGCCCGAGGCTTTGCAGTCAGTTGGGCTGCGTTTGCGCCTCTCTGGAAAGCTGCTCAGTTGGATCGCGCAAACCCACGAGTTATCGCAATTGCTGCCGACCCTCGCCGGGCAACGCCCAAGCCAGGTGACGCTGCAGCTTGAGAAGTTCCACACCACTCCTATCCAGGCAGTTTTTTGGGCATCTGAACAACCGGAACTCTGCCAAATGCTGCAACTTTACGAAGATGAATACAAGCTCGTGCGTCCTTTCACCACAGGGAATGACTTGCGCGCGCTTGGCTTGCCCCCTTCTCCGCGCTATGAGGTCATCCTGAGCGCACTCAAGCAAGCCTGGCTGGACGGACGGATCCAGTCTGAGGGGGAGGAAAAAGTTCTTTTAAAAGGCTTGTTGGAAGAGAAATGAACCATACCGCAACACGTGAGGCTGATTACGCAATGCCTTCGGGTGAGCTAATTCATATCCGCCCGCTCGAAAAAGCCGATTTACCGGGCTTGGAATGGGATGGGGAATATACCCACTTCCGCAGACTTTACCACCAACACTACGAAAACAGTGTCGACGGAAACACCCTGATTTGGGTGGCGCTGAACGCTGAGGCAGAGGTAATTGGGCAGGTATTTTTGCTGCTGCTCTCACGGCAGCGAGAACTTGCGGATGGGGTCTTTCAGGCATATCTGTTTTCTTTTCGAATCAAACCCACCTATCGGGACCAAGGATTGGGTGGTTTTACGCTTGAGATGGTGGAGAATTATTTGCGGGACAGAGGTTTCCGTTTTCTGCGATTGAACGTGGCACGTGCCAACCCCCTGGCTCGCCGCATGTATGAGAATCACGGATATCGGATGATTGGACCAGACTCTGGCGTCTGGCGCTACCAGGATCAAAACGGTGAGTGGCAGACCTGCCGGGAGCCAGCCTGGAAAATGATTAAAAAACTATAAAACAAGCCCGAAGGAAAGCTTCGGGCTTGTTGGTCGATTGGGGAGGGATTAAGCTTCTGGCAACTCAGGAGGTTGCGGATCTTCAGGGATTTCAACAGGAAGGTCCCCAGGTTCCAGCTCCTCAACAGGTAAAACTGCCGGGACATCCTCGATCACTTCCACATCCAGCACAACAGGTTTGGAGTTCTGCAACCAGCCAGTCACAGTTTCCTTGATTTCCTCGTAATCTGCAGGTGTCAGCATTTTTGGTATCCCAAGTACCGGCTTGTTTCCATTAGCCATCAAGGTCAAGCCAAACTTGGATTCCTTGGTACCAGTTATTTCCGCACGAGGCAAGAAAATATCCGCGGCTTTTGGTTGCTTTTGCCTGATGCCATCCTCTCCGACGATGATCTCATATTGATCCCAAATAGCTTTGCGCTGCCTGAGAGCGTTCCATCCAAACACACAAAACATAACCACGATCAAACCGAGCATTAGATATGTCTGAGAATTCAGACTCTGCCCGCGGTACATGAAGTAGTAAATCACCATCAAAATCACCAGGGTGATGCCATACATCAGGATCACATTGCGTTTTTGCTCATTCAGTTTTTCTGGATCTAACCGATAACTTTTCATGAAGAACCTCCGATTGGAATGATTTAATTATACTCGTATAATGTTTTGAACAGGTTTTGCCATGAACAAAGCTCTAGTAGAAACACATCGGGATCTCAATATCCCCGGCCTCAATCGCAGACGGGTGGATGTGTGGTTGCCTGAAGCCTACAACGCTAACCTAAATCAATCATTTCCAGTACTGTACATCCAGGATGGGCAGACTGTTTTCGACCAATGGAGGAGAGGAACCGGAGGTTGGGAAATTCATCTTGCGATCACCCGCCTCGCGGACGAGGACAAGATTTTTCCGCCTGTCGTAGTCGCGATCTCGAGTACGCTCAACCGCGCTGGAGATTACCTGCCCACGAAAGCGCTCGACCTGCCTGATCAGGCTGATCTTTCCGAAGAAAGTGACTTGGCTGGAAAGGATGCAACCAACAAGATGGTATCCGACCTCTACCTCGCGTGGATGGTCAACACTCTCAAACCCGCCATCGACAACCGCTACCGCACGCTCAGCGATCCGCAAAACACCGCCCTGATGGGCTCAAGCCTGGGGGGATTGATCTCGCTCTACACCCTATGCGAGTATCCGGGTGTGTTCGGAAAAGCTGCTTGCCTTTCCACGCATTGGACCGGGGTTGGCGAAGGCATGTTGGCATACCTCAATAAGCACCTCCCACAGCCCGGTCAGCACAAACTCTACTTTGACTACGGCAGCGAGGGGCTTGACAGCCAGTATGAACCCTGGCAAACCAGGGTGGACGCCCTTCTGCGCCAGAAGGACTACCGCGAGGGAAAAGATTTTGTCAGTTGGCACTTCGAGGGGGACGATCACACCACATTGGCATGGAAGAACCGGGTTCATATCCCACTGACCTTCCTCTTTGGCACGATTGACCAGTAACACGCACAATCCAATAAAGTCTTCACAAGCCAATTCTACAAATCTGCCTTTTTCTCTCACCAATTGCCTAATATGTCTTGAAATCGGGTGTGATTCCATTTCTTTTTTGATATAATAAAAATTCGGCATTTAAGGAAACCTTATTGCCAATTAAAATCCGCCTGGTGCCGGGCACCATGCTTGATCATAGGAAGGTCACACACATGAAAGAATATTCAACCGCCTCTATTCGCAACATCGTCCTTGCTTCTCATAGCAATTCCGGTAAAACGATCTTAGCGGAGAGCTTGCTGCACTTCACTGGTGCAACCACCCGCCTGGGCACCATCGAAGACAAAACGACTGTTTCGGACTTTGACGAAGAAGAACAGCGTCGTGGCATTTCGCTCTTCACTACTGTTTTGCCGGTGATCTACAAGGATCTGAAACTCAACCTGCTTGACACTCCCGGTTATACCGATTTCGTCGGCGAGGTTGTTTCAGCAATGCGCGTTGCGGACTGCGCCGTAATTTTGGTGGATTCAGTTGGCGGTCTCGAAGTCGGTACTGAAGTAGCCCTCCAATATGCAGAAGACTTTGGCATCCCCAAGATCATGGTCATCAATAAGATGGATCGTGACAATGCAAATTTCCAGAAAGCCCTCAAATCGGTTCAGGACGGGATTGACTCCCGCCTCATTCCGATGCAGTTGCCGATGGGCGAAAAAGCCGATTTCAAGGGTGTGATTGACCTCGTTACCATGAAAGCCTACGAAGGCGATGGGAAAAAAGTCGTCGAAATCCCAGCCAACCTCCGGTCTGAAGCCGACGAAGCCCGCACACAACTGGTGGAAGCCGCAGCTGAAGGCGAAGACAGCCTGCTAGAAAAATATTTCGAAAATGGTGACCTTACTTCTGAAGAGATCCTGCAGGGTCTGCGCAAAGCCATTCAAAACAGCAACATCATCCCGGTGCTTGTCGCCGCTGGCGGTCGGAACATTGGCATCCAGCCTCTGCTGGACACGCTCGTGGCTCTCGCCCCAAGCCCGGTTGAATTACCGGCTGTCAAAGCCAAAACTCCCAAGGGCGAAATTGAACTAACCTATCATGACGCAGAACCCCTCGCGGCGTACGTCTGGAAAACCACTGCTGACCCCTTTGTTGGTCGTCAAACCTACTTCAAGGTCTATTCCGGTATTGTCTCCTCTGACACGCGCGTCTGGAACACAAACAAAGGCGAAGAAGAACGCCTTGCCGGTGTGCAGGTGCCCTTCGGGAAAGACATGCTGCCCGTCAGCGTGATCCACAGCGGCGATATCGGCGCGGTTGCCAAATTGAGTGTCACCACCACTGGTGACACCCTGACCACCAAGGAACAGCACATCACCCTGCCCGTCCCCACTTACCCCCACGCGCTCTACCGT
>CAYPBU010000015.1:0-34692 GCA_964409045.1 uncultured Anaerolineaceae bacterium
GAAAGGCGACAACCTCCTGATCGTCACCAATGGCGGCGGTGTTGGCGTTTTGGCCACTGACGCAGCTGAAAAATACGGTCTGCCCTTGAAATTCGCTCCCCAAGACGTCCAGGAAGAACTCAAAAAACACATGCCTTCCTTCGGTTCTGCCAAGAACCCGGTCGATATTACCGGTGGTGCTGGTCTGGCAGGCTATTACGAGGGCGTCAAGTACTCGTATGCTCACCCCTGGGTGGATGGAATGGTTGTGCTTTATTGCGAAACCTCCGTTACAGAGCCTCAGGAAATTGCGGAAGCAATTCACAACGCCGTCCAGGAATCTGGTGCTTCGGGGAAGCCTATCGCTGTATCCTTCATCGGCGGTGAACGCTGCGAAAAAGCGAAACAGTGGCTGATCGAACACGACATCCCCACCTATGATGCCCCAGACCTGGCTGTCAAAGCCCTGGCATCCCTGCGCAAGCAACACGAATTGCTGCAGACCGCACATAATAGCATGTACAAGCCCACGAATGTGGACAGCGAAAAAGCCCGCCAGATCATCGCCGCGGCCCGCGCCAAGGGTCGTGACGCCCTGACCGAAGTCGAAGCCAAGCATGTCTTCAAGGCTTACGGTCTGCCCATTGCTTCCACCGATCTTGCCAAGACCGAAGATGACGCAGTCCGCATGGCTCAAGAAATTGGATTCCCGGTTGTAATGAAAATCGTCTCCCCTGACATCCTGCACAAATCCGATGCTGGCGCTGTCAAAGTGAACATCAAAAACGAGCAGGGTGTCCGCGATGCCTGGAAAGTCATCATCGAAAACTCTTTGAATTACAAAGCCGATGCTGAAATCGACGGTGTCGCCATCCAGGAAATGGCTCCCTGGGCAACCGAGGTTATCGTTGGATCCGTGAATGATGCAACCTTTGGTCCGACCCTGATGTTCGGTCTTGGCGGTATCTTCGTGGAAGTCATGAAGGATGTGACCTTCAAAGTCGCCCCGATCGACGAAGCCACCGCGCTGGATATGCAATCCGAGATCAAGAGCGTCAAGATCCTGCAGGGAGCTCGTGGAGAGACCCCCCGCGATCAAAAAGCGCTTGCTGACGTATTGGCACACTACTCCTATATGGTTTACGACCTGAAGGACGAAATCGCTGAATCCGACGCGAATCCCGTTATCGTCTATGAAGAAGGCAAAGGCGTCGCGGTAGTGGATGCCCGCATTATTCTGACCAAGAAGTAAACCTTAAACTACAATTCGTAATCTCAAGCCACTGTTGGTAAAATCAACAGTGGCTTTGATTATTAAACTTGGAGAAACTAACTGGATCAGGTTTGATCCAACTACTATATGAGGACCAATGGAACTTTCTCGACGTGATTTTCTCAAGTTTGGCGCAATGAGTTTAGGCGCGGCAGCCCTAATGCCGAACGCCGAAGCTGGCGCCAGCTGGAGCAAACCGCGCTTCATGCTGGTTGGGGAGAAATCAGGTGTGAGCATCTACAAAGAGCCCGACGAGTCGAGCGTCATCCTCTACCAGCGCCAATACCTGGACATCATCAACGTTTACGAAGAGGTCATCGGTCCAAACGGTCCAGCCTGGAACCCGACCTGGTACCGCTGTTGGGGAGGTTTTGTTTTCAGCGGTCTTTTGTACGAAGTCAAATATGAACTAAACGAGGTCTCAAAACCAAAACGCAGCACCGGTCAACTCGCTGAAGTCACCGTGCCTTACACTCGCTCGCTCTACAAGCAGGGCAACGATGGCTTGGTTCCCCTTTGGATGTACTACTACCGCTCAGCACACTGGGTCGTGGACGTGGTGCAAGGTCCTGATAAGCAACCCTGGTACAAACTTCAGGACGAACTCGGACGCACAGAAACCATCGTTCGGGCTGAGCACATGCGTTTCATCGAAGATGAAGAGTTTGCGCCGATTTCTCCTGATGTACCTGGCAGCGAAAAGTCTATTGATGTTTCTCTCCCCCTTCAGCGTCTGCAGGCTTTTGAAGGCGAGAACCTCGTGAGAGAGTTCAAAGTATCCACCGGCTTCCCTACCGGCGAAGGTCTATACGCAATCAAGACGAAAATGCCGTCCAAACACATGGGTAATGCCGTCCTGACCAGTAACGTTCGCGAAAGAATATTTATGGGTGTTCCCTGGACCTGTTTCTTTGAAATGGAGATCGGGTTGGCGACCCACGGCACTTTCTGGCACACCAATTTTGGTACGCCCATGAGCGCCGGCTGTATCAATATGTCAAATGATGACGCAAATTGGATCTATCGCTGGACCTTACCCCAAGCCGAACCCGAAGAGTGGGCAAAACATGGTTGGGGGACCTTCATTCGGGTCCACAAGTAGTTACACAAATTCCTGGAAGACCTGGTTTCCGAGCGACACCCCACCCCTGGTGAGCACTAAGTGTAGTCCATCAGGAAATGTTTGCCATTCTGCGAGCTTCCGAGCTGTGATCCGCTCCAATTCTTTGTGGAAAACCTCTTGGATTGTTGTCCCAAATCGTTTTTGAAACTCAACCGAAGAAACACCTTCTCTCGTCAGTCGCATCCCGAGCATCATCGTCTCTTGCTGCATGGTGTACAGATCAACCTGCAGCGTTTCCTCCGCAGCTGGAAAAGCGTTTTGAGTGTCCAATCCGCCTTCGCTCAACCTTCGAATGTAATCTTCCACAGAAGGTGTGTTGGCTACGCGAAGCCCATTCATGCTGCTGTGCGCACCTGCCCCCACCCCCAGGTAAGGTTGGTTCTTCCAATAGATCTTGTTGTGTTTTGCTTCAAAGTCCTCCCCCCTGGACCAGTTTGATATCTCGTATTGAGAAAAACCATACTGGACCAGCATGTCCATTGCCATTTCGTACATATCTGCGCTCAAATCCTCGGAGACTGGTTGAAGCTTGCCCCTCTCAACCTCATCGAAAAGTTGGGTTCCGGGCTCAAGGATCAGCGAGTAGAGCGAGAGATGATCCGGCTGGAGGGCGATGGCTTGCTGCAAATTCGCCTGCCAATCCAACAGGCTCTGCCCTGGAATACCAAACATCAGGTCCAGGCTGAGGTTGGTAAATCCAGCCTTACGGGCAGAGGTAATCGCATCACTCGCCTGGGAGGGGCTGTGGATCCTGCCTAAAAGCGCAAGATCACGCTCCACGAAGGATTGAACCCCGATGCTAAGCCGATTCACTCCTGCTTTGAGCAGCTTTTCAGTAAAACCTGGCAAGAGCGTCCCAGGGTTGGCTTCCAGCGATATTTCCGCGTCTTTTGCCAGCTCAAATTCCTCACGCACGCAGTCAATGATGCCAGTTATCCACTCGCCCCTCATCAATGAGGGCGTACCTCCCCCCAAAAAAACCGTGTCCACCTGGGGTGGCAAATGCTGAAGATTTTTTGCCTGGTGTCGAAGTTCTGATATTAATGCAGCAAAGTAGCCCGGCATTAATTCGTCTTTGCCAGCATACGTGATAAAATCACAATACTTACACCTTCTGCGACAGAAGGGAATATGGAGATAGATACCAAACATTGAGCCAATTTTACCCTGTACTGCTGGCTCGGTTATTAGAAGCTTATGAAAAAAATCCAAACTGAAAAAATCAGCCGAGGCACTCAAAACTGCCCGGTTTGCGGCACCCGAATTTCTGAAAACGCGACTCGTTGCCTGGTCTGTGGGACTGCGCTCGATGCTGCAGCCACACCAAAGAAGGAAACCCCGATCGATTCAAAACGCATTCCCGAAGTGAAGATGAGCCTGGCAGCGTTGATCGGATTGGGATTCCTGATCCTCGCTTTGATCGGAGTTGTTGCCATCTTGGTGATTAACCAGGATCGCGCCGGCACGGTTGCAGCCCCAACCACAGAAGAACCAACCCAGACCGCGACGCCTACAATGACGCTAAGCCCCACCAACACGCCCACACGTCAACCAGAACCGACCTGGACACCCTTACCTCCCCTGGATTACACCGTAAAAGCCAATGAAACCTGCTCAGATATTGCGGCCCGATTTGGGGTCTCGGTGCAGAGTATCATTATTTCCAACAATCTGAGCACAGATTGCATGCTTAGTGAAGGGCGCACGCTCAAGGTTCCCCAACCGACCCTCACCCCTTCTCCTGTTCCAACCGCGACACCTGAATCCATCGAAGTAATCGCTGACACCTGCACCAATACTGTCTCAATAGTTGTATCCTCCAGCGATACCCTGCAGGGGATTGCGATGAATTACAACGTCTCGATGAAGGATATCCAGGATTTCAACCAACTAACCGGCACGACCATCCGCCAGGGTCAAACACTTATCATTCCCTTGTGCGACAGACTTCCCACTCCGGGTCCGACCTTGACCCCCACACCATTGCCCCCATATCCCGCGCCTAACCTGCTGCTGCCGCGCTCAGGTGCCGCATTCTCGGCAGCCGACGAAAGTGTCACACTGCAATGGGCAGCTGTGGCAGCTTTGCAAACGAATGAGGTTTACCGGGTAAAGGTGCAGGATCTGACTTCAGTAGAGGAAAAGATTGTTGTGGCATATGTGACTGACACCAAATACATCCTGCCTTCAACGTTCCGCCCCACTGACGGCAACCCGCACATTATCCAGTGGAGTGTGACCGTCGCGCGCCAAATAAACCAGGATAACAACAATCCGATTTATGAGGAAGCTGGCGTGACAAGCGCGTTCAGAGTGTTCAGTTGGGTTGGTACTGGAGTTCAGCCGACCACGGCTCCTTAGGAAATCCTAAAGACCGCAAGACATCGTTTCGAGACAATGGGTGGCAGAAATTGCGGCTGCTGCCCCCATCCCTGCTGAGGTAACCACCTGCCGAAAATGCGGGTCGGCGATTTCGCCTGCCGCAAATACGCTTTTCTTGCTGGTTTCCATGTGCTCGTTAATCTTGATGGTCCCACCAGTTTCGAGCGCAAGTTGCCCTTCAAACAGCTTGGTATTTGGGCTATGACCGATAAAAATGAAAAGACCGTCTGTGGGTATCAGGCTGGTTTCACCCGTTTTCACGTTTTCAACCGCGAGCTCATCCACACCCTCTTCACCTCTGATCTCCTTAACGACCGAATCAAAAATAAAACCAATCTTTGGGTTGGTACGGGCACGATTTTCCAGGATTGCACCAGCTCGCAAGGTATCCCGCCGGTGAATAATGGTTACACTATGAGCAAAACGGGTCAGGAAGATGGCTTCCTCGAGGGCACTGTCCCCACCGCCGACCACATGGATATCCTTATCCTTGTAAAACCAGCCATCACAAGTGCCACAGTAGGAAACTCCTCTACCAATAAACTCCACTTCACCAGGAACGTCCAGCCTTTTATTGTTTGCTCCCATGGCGATGATTAATGCGTCGGTCGTGTAGTCTCCTCCGTAAACACTGACTGTATAAGGGTGGGTGGAAAGGTCGACCGCTGAAACTTCGTCAAACACGAATTCCGCGCCAAAAGCTTTTGCCTGTTCCTCAAAGAGTTGACCGAGCTGCATGCCGCCAATACCATTTGGAAATCCAGGATAATTCTCAATCGTATGCGTTAAGGACGCCTGTCCATACAACACCATCCCGGTAATTACAAGTGGCTTCAATTCTGCCCGGGCACCATAAATCGCGGCAGAGAGCCCAGCCGGTCCCGCGCCCAGTACAATCAATTGTCTGTGTTCAATCAAACCCATTTTCTTAAATTACCTTTCCAGCCAGCACATAGTTATCAGCAAAATATTTCTCACTCACGCTGAACACCTGATGTAGTTGTTGGTTCGTGACGATTTTGGGGGAAATCACCAAAAACATGTGATAATTATCCCTGATAACGACGCCATTTTCAAGCCGTGTCTCATCACCACTCGTTAAAATAAACTAAATGATGGTCGTCTGCTTTAGTGCATCGCCTATGCTATCACGATTTTGGATCAAATGGCATATAATCAGGAAAAAATTCGAGGGAATAAACATGTCCAGAACCCAACAAGCAATCCAGGAGTTTGAAAATACCGAAGTTGAAAAGATGCACACCTTTGATGCATTCCTGCGGATTCCGTCCGTTTCAGCTGATCCGGAGATGAAGCCAAACCTGCTCCATGCGGCTGAATTCATGAAAGCCTATTTTGAAGGAATTGGCATGGATGAGGTCAGAATCTATCCAACCAAGTTACACCCCGTCGTCTTCGCAGAGAAGCGCTCAAACCTTCCTGGCGCAAAAACCCTCCTGATCTACGGTCATTACGACGTTCAACCTCCAGATCCCCTGGACTCCTGGACGACACCTGCTTTCGAACCGACCATCCGCGGCGAATATTTGTATGCGCGCGGAGCGTCAGACATGAAAGGTCAAATTTTGGCGACTGTCTTCGCGCTTGAGAGTGTCTTGAAGACTGGAGAACTCCGGATCAACATCAAATTCATCCTCGAAGGTGAAGAGGAAATCGGTTCACCCTCACTGGATGACTTTATCCTCAAGCATGCGGATTTGCTGAAATGCGACATGATCCTCAACCCGGATGCAGGCATGGTCGACAAGGACCATCCCACCATTGTTTACGGTTTACGCGGACTGGTCTACTTTGAAGTGCGCATCGATGGTCCAAAGGCTGATCTGCATTCCGGACTTTTTGGCGGAAACATCGCGAACCCTGCCAACGTGTTAGCAAAGATCATTTCCCAACTTCACAATGAGGATGGATCGGTGGCAATTCCCGGCTTTTATGACAAGGTGCGACCTCTGAGTGATGCAGACCGTCAGAAAATTGCGATGAATCCGACGAGTGAGGCAGATTTCCTAAAAGTAACCGGCTCACCAGCAATCTCCGGCGAGCAAGGATTTTCTCTCCTCGAACGCCAGGGGGCAAGACCAACTTTGGATGTGAATGGGTTGTACGCCGGTTTCATTGGCGAAGGTGCCAAAACCATTATTCCCGCTTACGCCAAGGCAAAAATCTCCTGCCGCCTGGTTCCAGACCAGCAGCATGCCGAAATCTACGAACTTGCTGAAAGGTATATCCGCTCCCTTGTTCCGCCAACGGTCAATGTCAGCTTCATCAAGCATTCTGGCGGACCATCTTACCTCGTAGATGATGCTCCGGGTTTGGACAACCTCATCAAAGCATATAAGGAAACCTGGCAAAACGATGTGATGTTTAAGCGCGAAGGTGGAAGTATCCCCGTCGCGACTGTCATGCAGCAGATTCTGGGTGTCAAGTCTATCCTCACCGGTCTGGGGCTGCCCGATGACGCAATTCACTCGCCAAATGAACATCAACACCTGCCCACCTGGCGGAAAGGGATCCAGGCTTACATTAGGTTTCTGACAAGTTTCGAGGCCCAAGCGTGACAGGCTCACAGAAAGAACTAAGACTTCCATCTTATGGTGGACAAGCCGTCATGGAAGGGGTCATGATGCGCGGCAAAGAGTACGTTGCCATGGCTGTACGTGCGCCAGATGGTCAGATCCTTACCTATGAAGAGAAGCTTCCCCCGCTTTACCGCTCAAAATGGATGACTATTCCTTTCCTGAGAGGTGTATTGGGCTTGTGGGACTCTTTGAATTTGGGAATGCGCTTCCTGACAAAATCGTCCAACATGGTCAACGGCGAGGATGAACAGATCGAAGGGAAGGACCTTGTACTGACGGTTCTGTTGTCACTCGTGCTGGGTATTGGTCTCTTCTTCCTCTTGCCAGCCTTGGTTAGTAGCTGGCTTGACGGTCCTTTGGGATTTGAACGTTTGGGAAGCCTTGGCAACTGGCTCAGCAACCTGCTCGAAGGCTTGCTACGCCTTGCACTTCTAATCGTTTACCTGGTGGTCGTCGGCAGAATGCCTGAAATTCGGCGGGTCTTTTCTTATCATGGAGCGGAACATAAAACGATTAATGCTTTTGAAGCAGGTGCAGAATTGACCCCAAAAAAAGTAAGCGAGTTCACCCTCCTTCATCCACGCTGTGGCACCTCCTTCATCCTGACTCTGGTGTTGATCTCGATTCTGTTTTTCAGCCTGCTTGGCCCTTTGCCAATTCTTTGGCGCTTACTGACGCGCCTCCTGCTGTTGCCAGTGGTCTCCGGGCTGGCATATGAGTACATCCGTTTTGCCGCTAGGCACATGGACGATTCCGCCCTGATTCGTGCGCTCATCAAGCCCAATCTTGCTCTGCAAAAGCTCACCACCCGTGAACCTTCTGAAGACATGCTGGAAGTCTCCATCAAAGCCTTTACTTTGATGTATGAAGCGGAACAGAAAGGCTCCCAAGGCAACCCCAAATGAAACCCTGGCAGCAGACAATGGCTGGTTTTTTGCTCGGGCTGGTTGTCGTCGGAGCCATCCTCCTGGTTGTATCTCCCCAGAGAGGGCAGCCGATCGCGCTGGTTACCCGCACGCCAAACCTGACGCCAGACCCATCTGCCACACCCGGACTGATCCGCGTTCATGTAACAGGTGCAATCACTAATCCTGGTGTTTACACCCTGCCAGAGGAAGCACGTTTGGAGGATGCGATTCAAGCTGCTGGTGGTCTTCAAGAAACGGCTGATCCACAATCTCTCAACCTTGCGGCATCGTTACTGGACGGTCAGAGATTGTATATTCCTTCGGCTCAGGAAGTAACTTTGTCTCCTGACGATAAAGGTTTGCAGGTAGATGTACCATCAGTCGTGAACATCAACACAGCCAGCCTGGCTGAGCTGGATAGTCTGCCGGGAATTGGTGAAGTCAAAGCCCAGGCGATCATGGCTTATCGGCAGCAAAACGGGCTCTTCACTGCGTTGGAAGACCTGCTGAAGGTGGATGGTATCAATCAATCTCTCTATGAAAAGCTTGAGGGACTGATCACCATCGGTGAATGAGATAGCATAAATAGACAGGTATAATAAGAACATGAACCTAAAAGAACGCTTGCAAGCAGATTTAGTCCACTCCATGAAAACCCACGATGACACCACCAAGTGGGTAGTCAAGATGATCAAATCAACCATCGAACTGGCGGAAGTCGCCAAGGGCAAGGAACTTGATCAGGAAGAAATCATGGCGGTCATCCAGAAAGAGATCAAGACCCGGCAGGAAGCCAAGGCTGACGCAGAAAAGGCAAAACGCGATGATTTGGTCGCTCATGCTGATCAGGAAATTGCCTGCTTAAAAACTTACCTCCCAGCACAACTAAGCCTCGTAGAACTGCAAGCACTGGTACGCAGCGTCATCACAGAATGTAATGCCACCTCTGTCAAGGACATGGGTTTGGTGATGAAGACTCTTCAGCCTCAATTAGCCGGAAGAACAAGCAACGCTGAAGCCAGCCGCGTGGTACGGGAACTTCTGGCAGGATAGACGCGTGGCAAGGATGTCAACCACAGACCAACCAGGAGGAACAAAAACCCAGGGAGCGATCAAAGTCATCATCCTGGTGGTGTCGTGCCTTTTGGCTTTTGGTTGCCTTGTGCTGCCAGATATCCTGAGTGATCAAGTTGAGGCAGTCCGGATCGGGCAAGTTGCCCCACAGGAAATCACTGCGCCATACTCCATCACTTTCGAGTCAAAAGTCCTCACTGATCAAGCCCGCAAAGAAGCTGCAGCTGGAGTGGAACCCGTCTTTCTGCCGGCAGACCCCAGCATCGCCAAAGCGCAGCTTGAAACTTTAAACAACGCCCTCTACTTTTTCACATCCGTTCGAAGCGATAAATATTCAACCCGGCAGCAGAAGATAAACGACCTCCGTACAGCAGCCAATCTTGCTTTGAACGATGAAGCCTATGAAGCCATATTGGATCTAACCAATGAAGATTGGCAAGCGATCACCGCGGAAGCAAATCGCGTGCTCGAGTCGGTCTTGCGAGATAGCATCCGCAACGACCAAATTGGGCGAACACGCAGCAATCTTCCAGCTGTCATTGATTTTGGTTTTAAGAGCGACCAAACCCAGCTGATCACGATGATCGTTGCGCCTCTAATCGTCCCAACCAGTCTGTTCAGCGAAGAACAAACCCAGCAAGCCAGAGAGGTAGCCCGCAATAGCGTCGAACCGATCACCAGGCAAATAATGTCAGGGGAAGTACTGGTTCGTCGCGGTCAAATCATCGGTATAGCAGACCTGGAATCACTAAATGTTTTTGGGTTGGGCGAACCAGAAAACCGCAGCGAGCTCCTGATTACGAGCGGCATTTTGGTCGCGCTCAGTGGGATAATTTGCGCGATGTACTACAATCGCCATCGAAGGTCCGGGGTGCTTGCACAAAACCGCACGATTATCCTGGTAGCTGTTTTCTTTCTGATCTTTCTTGGACTGGGACGTTTCCTGGTAATTGATCGCACCGTCATTCCTTGGCTCTACCCTATGGCTGCTTTCGGTCTGACGATCGCGATCGTCTTGCGTCTCGAGACCGGCATGCTACTGAGTGTCTTACTGGCAGTGCTCACCGTTTTTGGGCACCCGCGCGAGATGGAGCTGGCGCTTTTCTACATCTTGCCAACCTTCGCGGGTATTTTTGTGATCGGACGGGCGAGAAGGATTAGCTCATTTTTAGGCGCAGGTGCGGTTGTGAGCCTTGTTGGTACTGCGATGGTCCTCATTTTCCGAATTGGCGATTCCTTTACGGATTGGCTCGGTCTGGTTTCGCTGATCGCTTCGGCGATGCTGAACGGACTCGCCTCAGGAACGCTGACGATCCTGTTTGAATATATCTTCTCCTTCGTTCTGGATGTTCCCACTGCCCTGCAATTGATGGACATTTCCAGGCCAGACCACCCGCTTTTGCAGCATGTGCTTCAGACCATGCCCGGTTCCTACCAACACAGCTTACAAGTCTCCAACCTGGCAGAACAGGCTGCTGAAGCGATTGGAGCTGACAGGCTGCTGGTTAGGGTTGGGGCACTTTACCACGACGTTGGAAAGTCCGAAAACCCTGGCTTCTTCATTGAGAATCAGATCCGCGGAAATGTAGATTCTCATGACGATATTTCCCCCGAAGTTGCCGCTGCAACAATCATCAAGCACGTAACAGATGGGGTTGCCCTCGCGAAACGTTACCGCTTGCCTTCCAGGGTGACTGACTTCATCCGGGAACACCATGGCACGTTAATGACGCGCTATCAATACGGCAAAGCCCTGTCTATGGTTGAAAATCCCGATGAAGTGGATCCAAGCCTGTTTAGGTATCCTGGTCCTGCTCCCAGGTCGAAAGAAACCGCCATCCTGATGCTTGCGGATGGAACAGAAGCCAGATCCCGTGCCAACACTGCCCGTACAGACGAGGAGATCATGGATGTCATCAACTCGGTCATGAACGTCTGTAAAGATGCTGGTCAATTCGACAATACAGATCTGACCCTCAAAGACCTGAGCACCATCCGGGAGTCATTCTTCAACACGCTCCAGCGATCGTACCATCCCCGCATTCAATATCCTGAAACCCGGCGCGGCAAAACCGAACCGGTAAACATCACGGTTCAACCACAAACTCCTGTTGAGAAATAAAATGCTTACGATAAAATCCCGCCAATCTTTCCGTAAAGTCCTCGACCTCAAACGATTGCAAACTGCCAGTTCCACCGCCTTCAGGCTGTTAAGGTTTATAGCCGAACCGGAGGTCACCCTCCAGGTAACAGACGATAAAACAATCCGGAAATTTAACCTCCAGTACCGTGACACGGACGAAGCAACGGATGTACTCTCCTTTGAGAATGCCTTTACCGATCCCGAAAGCGGCGAAATGTACCTCGGGGATATCCTGATCTCCTGCGAAACCGCAAAAAGGCAGGCTGAGATTCGCGGCTTGGAATTGATGGCGGAGCTTGAAATGTTGCTCGTGCATGGCATTTTGCACCTCGCAGGCATGGATCACGCCGAGGTTTCCGATTGGGAAGAGATGTCCACATTGCAGGACACCATACTTTCTGAACTAAATAACCCAATCCAAAACAGCATTCACGAACCAGATTAACCCTCATTTTTTACACGCACAATCGATTACTATCGCCTGCTGCTTAAGGTTATTCCCTTCCTCAATCGGGTTATTCACACTTTGTCTGGTACAATCCATCCAGGCGATCGCACGGATATTTTCGCGCGAATTAGTTTAACTTGCCGAATAAAAAAGGAGACCTTAGGAGTACATATGCATAAAGATTTCTTGGACATCATCGATTACACCCCCGAAGAGTTGCTTGCCTTGCTCGATTTAGCCGTTGAGCTGAAGAAAGAGTATCAGGCAGGTGGCAATCAGCCCACCCTTAAGGGCAAAGTGTTGGCTTTGATTTTTCAAAAGCCTTCCCTGCGAACTCGCGTCAGTTTCGACATGGGCATGCGCCACCTCGGCGGAGACGCGCTCTACCTCTCCCCAAATGAGATCGGACTGGGTAAGCGCGAGTCAATCGCCGACATCGCCCGGGTACTCTCTGGCATGGTACACGGCATCATGGCACGCGTCTTTGAGCACCAGCACGTGCTCGAGCTGGCGAAATGGTCGTCCATCCCCGTCATCAATGGTCTGAGTGATTACAGTCACCCCTGCCAGGCAATGGCAGACATCATGACCGTCTATGAAGAGTTCGGCAAAATCAAAGATGTCAATATCACCTATGTTGGTGATGGCAATAATGTGGCTGTCTCATTGATGCAAATTGCCGCCAAATTAGGCGCAAATTTCACCATTGCTAATCCCGCGGGTTACGATATGCCGGTACAAGCGATCGAGACCGTCAAACCGATTGCGACTGCCAGTGGTAGCAAGTTAGCCTTCCTCAACGATCCGCATGAAGCTGTCCGGGGTGCCCACGTCATTTACACCGACACTTGGACGAGCATGGGGCAGGAAGAAGAGACCGCCAAACGTGAATTGGTATTCCCACCATACCAGGTCAACGATCAACTGGTAGCAGAAGCCGAACCAGAAGCAATTGTTCTGCACTGCCTGCCTGCTCACCGAAATCAGGAGATTACAGACGAAGTTGCTGATGGACCGCACTCACGGCTCTTCCCCCAGGCACACAACCGTCTGCACGCACAGAAAGCCATTTTGCAAACACTACTTGGAGAGAAATAAATGAATACAAAAGAATACATCGAACTTGAAGACAAATACGGCGCGCACAACTACAAACCCCTGAGCGTTGTCCTTTCTGAGGGCAAAGGCGTTTGGGTTTGGGATGTGGAAGGCAAGAAATACCTCGACTGCCTGAGTGCATATTCGGCGGTAAACCAGGGTCACTGCCACCCGCACGTCGTCAAAGCGATGGTTGATCAGGCACAAAAAATTGCCCTGACGTCACGCGCCTTCCGGAACGACAAACTTGGTCTCCTGTACAAGAAACTGGTGGACCTCACCGGTTATGAAAAGGTGCTGCCCATGAACAGCGGCGCCGAAGCAGTTGAATCAGCAATCAAGATCGCCCGCAAGTGGGCGTATGTGGTCAAGGGTGTTCCCAAGTATGAAGCCGAGATCATTGTGGCTGCTGGCAACTTCCATGGTCGCACAGTTACGATCGTTTCCTTCTCTACTGAACAATTCTACAAAGACGCCTTCGGACCCTTCACACCGGGCTTCAAGGTTGTCATGTACGGCGACATCGAAGAGATGAAAGCCGCTATTACTCCAAACACCGCCGCGGTCATGCTTGAGCCAATCCAAGGCGAAAATGGCGTTATTGTGCCTCCAGATGGCTATCTCAAAGCTGTCTCAGAACTTTGCAAGGAAAACAATGTTTTATTCATCGCAGATGAAATCCAGACTGGTCTTTGCCGCACTGGCAAGTGGTTCGCCTCGCAACACGAAGGCGTTCGTCCGGATATAACCGTCATTGGCAAAGCCCTCTCCGCTGGCATGCTTCCCGTTTCAGCAGTTCTTGCTGACGATGTGGTTTTGGGGCTCTTCCAACCTGGTGAGCACGGTTCCACCTTCGGTGGCAGCCCCCTCGCATCCGCAGTCGCTGTAGCCGCCCTCGAAGTTTTAGACCAGGAAAACCTGGCAGAACGTGCCACAGAACTGGGCAACTACTTCATGTCAAAGCTGCGCGAGATCGAAGCACCCGTCGTAAAAGAAGTTCGCGGGCGTGGTTTGCTGATCGGCGTTGAGCTCTATCCTGAAGCTGGCGGCGCCCGCCGTTACTGCGAAATGCTGCAGGAAGCTGGCATCCTTGCCAAGGAAACACACGATCATGTTATCCGCTTTGCCCCACCGCTTGTCATCGAGAAAGAAACCCTCGATTGGGCAATCGAGATCATCGCGGATGTGCTAAAAAGATAAGGAAGGTCGCTATGTACCGGTTTGCCAAGATCGTCGCCACGTTAGGTCCAAGCAGCTCGGATGAAGCTGTTTTGGTGGAGATGGTGAAAGCAGGCATGGATGTCTGCCGGCTGAACTTTTCACATGGATCCCACGAGGACCATGGCGAGAAGATCAAGCTGATCCGCAAAATCTCGAAAGATCTTGGCAAACCCATTTCTATCTTGATGGACCTTCAGGGTCCAAAACTGCGCATTGGTGCACTGCCTGAAGGAGTCATCAGCCTTCAGTCCGGGCAGGAAGTCGCACTAAGTTCGCGCGATGACCCGCAAAACTTACCGGAAGGCGTGGTCTTTATTCCTTTCGACGTGCCCAAATTGCATGAGGTCCTTGTTCCCGGCAACCACATTCTGCTGGATGATGGACAACTCGAATTTCAAGTGCTTCGATTGGATGGGGAAAACATTTTTGCCAAAGTCATTCTTGGTGGGAATCTAAAATCTCACAAAGGCGTCAACCTTCCCGGCTCGAACCTCGACATTCCAGTGCTTACCCCCAAAGACCTCGAAGATCTACGCTTTGGGCTTGAAGCTGGGGTTGACCTTGTGGCGATTTCTTTTGTCAAAAAAGCTTCTGATATCGAAATGGTTCGAGATACTATGCGCAGTATGGTTGGTAATCGACGGTTACCACCGATTGTTGCCAAATTGGAACGACCAGAAGCCATCACAAATCTCGAAGAAATTATCAAGGTAACAGATGGTGTCATGGTTGCCCGTGGTGACCTCGGCGTGGAGATGTCGCCGGCTTTAGTGCCGTCGGTCCAAAAAGAGATCATCAAGAAGGCAAACAATTACGGAAAATTTGTGATCACCGCCACGCAAATGCTCGAGTCGATGATCAACAATCCCCGCCCCACTCGTGCTGAAGCTGCCGACGTCGCTAATGCGATCTTTGACGGCACCGATGCAGTCATGCTCTCTGCTGAATCAGCTGCCGGAAAGTATCCCGTGCAAAGTATCCGTATGATGGCAAACATTATCGTGGAGTCTGAAAGCCATTCTGCCGATTGGGGGCATCACAACATCCTGCAAGCAGACGTGTCAACCGACGACGCAATCGTGATTTCACACGCCGCCCGGGATATGGCGCAGGATAAAGACGTAGCCGCCATCGTGGTTTTCACCCGTTCAGGTATTTCTGCGCTCTGGATCAGTAAAACCAAGCCAAATGTGCCAATTTTCGCCTTTACTCCCGAACTCAGCACCTATCAATGGCTGGGAATTTGCTGGGGCATCACGCCGTTTCGTGTGCCGCACGCGGACACTCTCGAAACCATGGTTACCCACGTGGAGACCGCGTTGACTGCCGCCACCCCCCTCAAGTCTGGCGATCAGGTTGTGATCATTTCAGGTTTTCCAGTTGGCGCATTCACCAGCCCAAATCTGGCATTGGTCTACACCCTCAAGGGTTAACGGCACGGTTTTCTCCCCAAATTCTGAGTATACAAAAACCGGTCTGAAAAGACCGGTTTTTGTAGCTATCAGTTCTTAGTAGAGCGAGACGTTGATCGCCTCGAGCGACTCTCTGCTCGGGCGTAGACGATCCGTCGTGAGGCGATTGAGCGGCTCGTCAGGCAGATCGTACTGCGCCAGGATAGTCGGGGAAGCCTCCGAGAAATAGATCAGCCCGGTAGCAAAATAGTGATGCTTGTAGGACTCAGTCAAAAGGTCCAAGGCAGCGTGGTTGTCAGTTGGATCGTAATCCTTGTCGATTTTCTTTAAAACCATGTAGGATCCATCTTGCAACTGGATCTCGCGATAAGTGCCCTCTTCAAAATTGTCAAGTTGCATCTGCTCACGGCTGGCAAAATGCTCAATCCCCTGGATGGGTGCTTCATGCTCACGCCCCCATGAATAGGATTGCAACGCTTCATCGCGATTGTTGAAAGTAACACAAGGGCTGATCACATCGATCACAGCAATACCAGTCTGGGACAAAGCTGCTTTAATCAACTCCCGCATCTGCTTCACGTCCCCCGAGAATGTGCGAGCCACAAAAGACGCGCCGCTGATCAGGGCTTCCATGCACAAGTCAAGCGGAGGAAGTAAATTGACGCCCTGGTGTTTCAGCACGAGCCCCTGGTCGGAGGTGGCGGAAAACTGCCCCTTGGTCAGACCATAGCAGCCGTTATTCTCAATGATGTAAACCATAGGTACATTTCGCCTGATGACGTGTTTGAAATGCCCCATTCCAATACTGGCAGTGTCACCATCGCCAGAGATACCAAGGATTTTCATCGAAGAATCGCCAAAACTGGCACCGGTGGCGAGCGTGGGCATCCGTCCGTGCAGACCATTAAAGCCAAAAGAGCGGCTAAGGAAGTAATTTGGGCTTTTGCTCGAACATCCAATGCCGCTGATCTTCATGACCTTTTCAGGAGCAAGTCCAAGCTCCCAAACGGCAGCTTGAATCTGGTTTGAAATCGCGTTGTGACCGCAACCCGGGCAAAGGGTGGAAGGTTTTCCTTTGTAGTCAGCCAGAGCGAGACCCAATCGGTTTAACTCAACGGTTTTTTCCATTATGTTTCTCCTTCGCAAATACGTTTTCAGCAGTCCATGCTGCTGTCAGGGGCAGACCACCAATGACGGAGATGGAAATCAATTTTTCAGAGTATTCTGATATTTCCAACGAGAGGATTTGCCGCAGTTGACCATCCCTATTGAGCTCCACAACGTAGTTGCGGGCATGGCTGGCAACAAACTCGCGCACAGCTGTATTCGCAGGCAGTGCCCTTACCCGCATGTAATCTGCTTGGATGCCCATCTCAGCCAAAATATCCTGGGCTTCGATCATGGCATCATGGGTGGAGCCCATGCCAATAATTCCGATATCCGCATCAGCTTTCGCCCTGCGAATAATTGGTCCGGGTAAGTCCTTAACCACGCCCTTTAGTTTCAATCCAATCCTGCTCAACATGTCGGACCAGTTTTTGGGATCTTCGCTATAGTTACCATATTCATCGTGCCCGGTACCGCGCGCAAAGTAGGCTGCCTTTTCGCTCTTATTACCAACGACAGTGCGATATGGAATACCATCGCCATCAAGGTCCTTGTAGCGTCCCCAATCCTTGAATTGCTCAAGTTTTTCTTCCCAAATGATCTTGCCCCGTTCGATCGGTTGATTGGGATACTCAAAACGCTTGGTAACCCAGGTGTTCATCCCAAGGTCAAGATCAGAGAGCACAAAAATAGGTGTTTGGTATTTCTCGGCGATGTCAAGCGACCGCCAGCCAAATTCAAAGCATTCAGTGACAGTACCCGGGATCAGGATCACGTGTTTTGTGTCACCGTGTCCAAGGGTATAGATCATGGAAAGATCGCCCTGGGCGGTTCGTGTGGGCAGACCGGTGCTCGGTCCAACACGCTGCACATCCCAGATTACCATCGGAGTTTCCGTAAAGTATGCCAGACCGATGTTTTCAGTCATCAGGCTGATACCAGGACCAGAAGTAGAGGTCATCGCGCGCAGTCCTGCCCAACCAGCGCCTAATGTGGCACCAGCAGCAGCAAGTTCATCTTCCACCTGCAAGATCACGCACGAGTTTTTCCCGGTTTTGGGATCCTTGCGCAATTTGCCAACCTGGTCGATTGCCGATTCAACCAAACTTGTTGCTGGTGTAATCGGATACCAGGCGCAAAATTGCACGCCGCCATAAAGCGAGCCGAGCGCGCCGGCATTATTGCCATCTGTGAGGATATAGTCCTTCAGTTCCGGCAGCTGCTCAAGGTAGAAATGATCCTTTTTCTCGAGGTTCTCGAACGCATATTGAAATCCGAGTTTCACAATGTTGAAATTCGATTCCGCAACCGCTGGTTTCCCAATGAATTGATGGTCAATAGTTGCCTGTAAAACCTCTTCGGGAATACGAAGCACCTGGCCCACAATACCCACATAGAGCATGTTCTCCATGTAACTTTGAAGATTCCGCGGCACGTCCACATTTTTCATCAAAGCCTTGATCGGCATGGGATAAAAAACAATCTCTTTGTCCTTTATCTCCGGCTTCTCGAGGTGATCTGCATAAAACAGCACACCGCCATCCTGGAGATAAGACGCGTCTTTCTCGATGGTTGCCCCGTTCATCGCCACAACCACATCATCATGAGCGATCCGCCCGGTGTAGCCCCGAGCTGAAGCGCGGATGACAAACCAGGTCGGTAAACCTTTGATGTTGGAAGGGAAAATGTTTTTTCCGGAGGTAAGGATCCCCATGCGAAACAATGCCCGGTAAAGAATACTGTTGGCTGTGGCACTGCCAGATCCATTGACTGTGCAAATAGCCATACAGACTTCGTTGACTACCTTCTTGTTACCCTGCGGCGACTTTTGCGTGGTGTCTAACATCACTAAAATCTCTCCTTTTACTCAAATCTCTGTCGAAGATCCGCTTTCTTATAGGTCTTCATCAAATCAAAATGCGTCACTAATGCTTCGTACCCTTTTTCATATGCTTTGCTCGCAATTGCTTCCAGCATTTGGCGATGATAGCTCCAGACACTTTCAAGGTATTCGTGGTTCCGGAAAAAATTAATGCTGGAAGCCTCATAGAGGTCCCAATAGGTTTCCAGAACGCTATTGAGCACACGGTTATTTAAGGGACGGTAAATCGTAAGATGAAATTTTCGATGCTCAATGGTCGGTATCATCACCGGATTTTGGTTGATCTTCCAGTTTGCCCGTTCTTCAAGATTTTGAAGCTCCTGGATATGCGACTTCTCAAGCAGAGCGCATGCTTCATACCAGTACCCGATTTCGAGTTGCCGGCGCAGTGATGCATATTCGTGGAATAGCTCAGGATCAACCCGCAAGCCGTACGTCATGGAAAGTGTAAGCGGACGCGTGAGGCAAAAATCATGTTTCTGGATTCCGGTTCGCGTGCGCACCTCAACAAATCCCAATTCCTTCGGGACTTCGAGCTGCTCACGCACACTCGCTGTAGAGATTCCCAGTTGGTTGCTCAATTCGGAAATGCTTGGAATAGGCTCATCCTGACGGGTGGCGTCTGCAATATACTTGAGGATCGGACTTAGCTCTTTGGCCATATTAATCTGATTAATTATATTAATCATTATCTTTGATTTTACACTCCGTTTTCAGATTGGTCAAGCAACATTCCGCGCTAATTTAATGCCTTTTTTGTCACAATTCCCACGATAAGGCACAAAAACCCGCTCGATCCAAAAGCATCGGTTAGAATAACGTCTTGATAACGACGGGTTATCGGGTAAATAATGACCATAAGCGAATTCAACATCCCTTTTCGATATACAACCAATCGCCGCAGTGCGGTCCGCTGGGTGGCTTCGCATGCCTTGCATCACTGGCCTATCTTCCTGGTAGCCATTATCGGAGCGATTGGCAATGCCGCCTTGGCGTCAATTCCAGCGCTTCAGTACGGAATTGTTTTTGAAAATCTGACCGGCGCCAATCCCCTGCCCTCGATCTTCCTTCGTGCGGGCGCGATTGTGGGAATATCCCAGGTAATCCGTGGCTTCATGCAGTTTTTCCGCAATTTTGGTTTCGAGGTCACCGCCCAACGCATTGAACGGGACGTCCGCGACGAGTTCTATATCAGCCTGCTCGGAAAGAGCATGACCTTCCACTCCTTGCAATCCATTGGCGACTTGATGGCGCGAGCCACCAACGACATCCGCGAGGTCAACTACATCTTCAGTCCCGGGCTCAACATGGTGCTGGGCTCAATCAACTTCCTTTTCATTCCCCTTGGCATTGGTGCATCCATTCACCCTGCCCTTCTGCTTACGCCGGTCTTGTTCATCATTTTCTACTTTGTTGCAATCACCCATTTCCTGAAGATACTTGAACCCGTGACCCGTGAAGTTCGGGCAACCTTTGGCACGCTCAATAGCCGCCTGGCTGAAGACATCGACGGAGTCGAGACGGTCAAGGCAGCCTCCCAGGAGGAAGCTGAGATCAATCGTTTCAAAGTCAACTCGCAGGCTTTTCGCGATGCCAACGTCAAACAAGGAGATATCGAAGCCCGCTTTATTCCATTACTCCTCCTTGCACTGGCAATGGGTTTTGGTCTGCTGCACGCGCTTGTGCTGTACCGCCAGGGCATCATCCCTTTGAGCGGCGTCATCACCTACTTCAGTGCTCTCTCGATGCTCGGTTTCCCTACCAACACCTCCATCCGATCTTATTCGCAGATTTCTCTTGGTATCGCCGGCGCGCGCAGGTTGCTCGCGGTCATGAACAGCGAAAATAATCTCGACCAAAACGAAACCGGTCATAGTGCTGTCATCCAAGGCAAGGTGAATTTTGAAAACGTTAGTTTTGCCTACGACGGCAAAACGCCTAATCTGCATGACCTGACCTTCGAAGTCAACCCCGGGCAGACGGTCGCCATCGTTGGGCAAACCGGCTCAGGAAAAACCACCCTGGTGCGCCTGATCAACCGCACTTACGATCCCCTGTCCGGCAGTGTGAAATTGGATGGGCTTGATTTGCGGGAATGGAAGCTGGACAGCCTGCGAGGTCAGATCTCGATCATCGAACAAGATATTTTCCTCTTTTCAAAGTCGGTCGCTGAAAACATTGCTTTCGGTAAACCGCACGCAACTCAGGATGAAATCGTACTCGCAGCCAGGAAAGCCCAGGCAGACAGATTTATCAGCGAGTTACCTGAAGGCTACGATACAGTTATTGGAGAAAGAGGCGCAACGATTTCAGGCGGGCAGCGCCAACGGCTTGCGCTCGCCAGAGCTTTCCTAACGGACCCCAAAATCCTGATCCTCGACGACTCAACCAGTGCGATTGACAGCAAAACTGAAGACGAAATCCAACAGGCAATCAAGTTGGCTTCAGAAGGCAGAACCACCTTCATCATCACCCACCGTCTTTCCCAGATCCGGTGGGCTGACCTGATCATTGTTATGCGCAAGGGGCGCATCTCCGCTATTGGCACACACGATCACCTGATGCTGACCTCAAAATCGTACCGGAACATCTTCGCGGAGGCAAAGGAATAATGGCCTTCCATCAAGGTTTAACCGGCGAGGCGTACGATCGTCAATACAGCAACAAAACCTTGCTGAGCCGCATTTGGGATTACGCCAAACGCCATCGTAAATACATCAGTTGGATGACCCTCAGCATCATCCTGCAAGGTCTTTTTGCCGCCTTACCGCCGCTCTTGATCTCGAAAGTCCTCGATGAAGGCATTGCCGGCGTTCCAAATGAGACGGCTTACACCATTCTGGTAGCGGGGACAATCTTCTTGCAGGTGATGGATTTCGTTTTCTATTATTTGATCAGGCGGCTTCTCTCCCGAATCACCGCCGACATGAACAGGGATTTGTCGATCGATGCTTTTGCCTCATCCATCCAACAAGACCTGGCTTTTCATGATCGCCTTTCTTCGGGACGAATCGTCTCCCGCATCACCACCGACACGAATGATTTCTCCTTACTCATCCGCCTAACGATGGACGTTGCCGGTTCCACTGTTCAGTCCATCGTTACCGCAATCATCCTCTTCAACACCGAGTGGCGGCTCGCCTTGGCTCTAATGGCTTTTGTCCCGATCGTGATGCTGGTGGTCTCCCAATTCCGCAAACTGGCAAGGCGCGTCACCACCCAGGGCATGCGTGCGATGGCTAACGTGAACGCGACGATCAAAGAAACCATCAGCGGCATCTCCGTCGCGAAAAACTTCCGCCAGGAAGATGAAATTTATCGGGATTTCAAATCTTCCAATACCACATCCTACAAGGTTAACGTCCAGAGAGGCTTTGTGCTCTCGATCGTTTTTCCGGTTATGCGCACCATCAGCGGCATCAGCATTGCGATCCTGGTGTATTTCGGTGCGCTGAGCGTCACGCAAGGGTTGATCACCGCCGGCGCGTGGTACATGATCCTCCTGGCGAGCGACCGCTTCCTCATGCCCATTTTGAGCATCACCTCCTACTGGACCCAGGTACAAACCGGTCTCTCCGCCGCGGAGCGGATTTTTGCTCTGATTGATTCGGAGCGATCGGTCATTCAGAGCGACCATCTCAAGCTGGACAAACTTGAAGGCAAAGTCGACTTTAACCAACTCAGTTTTAACTATGCGACTGGCGCGAATGTGCTCAAGAACTTTGATCTCCACATCGCCCCCGGAGAGAACATCGCCATCGTCGGTCATACTGGAGCAGGAAAATCCTCCATCGCCCGTTTGATTTCCCGGTTTTATGAGTTTCAAGAGGGCGAGCTCATGATCGATGATATCGACATCCGTAAGTTCGATCTGCCTGCGCTGCGTCGGAACATGGGCATCGTCACCCAGGTGCCCTTCCTGTTTGATGGCACGGTGGAGGAGAATATCCGCTTTGCTGTTCCGAACATCAGCAGGGATGAAATCACACGCCTTTCCAACCAAATTGGTAATGGCGAATGGCTCGAAACGTTCTCAAACGGGCTCGACACCCAAGTGGGCGAACGTGGCGCGCATATTTCCATGGGACAGCGCCAGCTAGTAGCGTTGATGCGCGTCCTGGCACACAAACCCGCCATTTTCATCCTCGATGAAGCTACTGCCAGCATCGACCCCTTCACTGAATACCAGATCCAGCAAGCGCTCGGGCTGATCCTGCAACACTCAACCAGTATCCTGATTGCCCATCGCCTGTCAACTGTCAGATCTGCAGACCGCATTATCGTTCTGGATCACGGCTCGATCATTGAAGAGGGTACGCATCAGACCTTGCTTGAGCAAAGCGGTCATTATGCTGAACTCTACAATACCTATTTCCGCCATCAGTCGCTTCAATACGTCGAAGAGGCCGGGCAGATCCTGGGCAAAGAGATTCCCCCTCAATTCACAGCCTGAACTCCTCTATAATTAGCAGCGGAGAAAGATTAATGGCAAAAGTCATTGTAGCCATGAGTGGTGGCGTGGACAGCGCAGTAACAGCAGCTTTGCTGATCGAGCAAGGCTTTGACGTGGAAGGATTAACCCTCCATCTTTGGCATACGAGAAGGACCGAACAAAAAGGGCTCGAAGGCGCAATGCTGGTTGCCGCGCAATTAGGCATTCCATGGCACGTTCTCGATGTTCGCGAGGCTTTTCAACGTGAAGTTGTCGGGTCCTTTATCGCCAGCCATTTGGCAAACGAAACCCCCAACCCTTGCGTCTTGTGCAACCGCTCGCTCAAGTGGGCGCAACTGATCGACTTTGCTGATGCACATGGAGCTGAATTAATTGCTACTGGTCACTACGCCCAGGTATTGCGGGGGGAGGATGGTAAGTTTGAACTGTGGCGTGCCACAGACCTGGCAAAAGACCAATCTTACATGCTCAGCAATTTGACCCAGAAGGAACTCTCCCGCTCAATCCTACCGCTTGGTGGTTTAAGCAAACCGGAAGTGCGACAATTTGCGCACAAGCTCGGGCTTGCAGTCTCAGACACACCCGACAGCCAGGATTTGTGCTTCCTGGATCACGAGGATGCCCTTCAGTTCCTGATGGACCACGCCTCCGCGGTCACCCAACCAGGAGAGATCCGGACAACCAGCGGACGTTTGCTGGGCAAGCACCTTGGATTGGCGTTTTACACCATCGGGCAGAGAAAAGGTCTGCCTGCCTACACGCAGCCGCTCTATGTCCTCGAGAAGATCCCTGTTACAAACACGCTCATCGTTGGGACAGCCAATGAATTGGGAAAAAACAATTTTCTTGTTAGCCCGGTAAATTGGATCAGCGGTGAGACACCCGTCTTGCCCATGGCTTGCGAAGTCAAGATCAGGTATCGGGCAACTCCCGTCAGCTCAACCCTGACTGCTGCAGATGAAACCGGTGTGAGGGTAGTAACGGCTCATCCCCTGCGGGATGTCACGCCCGGGCAGAGCGCGGTTCTCTATACAGGTGAAAAGGTGCTCGGGGGTGGTGTTATCCGGGCAAACGGAAGGTATGCAAATGAAAAGTAGTGAAGTCTCCTTTTTCCAAAACTCCGATGGCAAATGGCAGTTGCAAACAGGTCAGATTCCCATCGAGCAGCCAGTAACTCTGATCGTCAACGGCAAACCGTGGATGGAGTTACTTTGCACTCCAGCCATGATCGCAGAGTTAGCGGTCGGTTTCCTTTACAACGAACGGCTGATAAACTCCGTCAATGACATCACCCGTGTGCACGTATGCGATACCGTGGATTTCGTGGAAGTTGACACAGCCACTGCCATCAATAAACCCACAAGTTGGATTAAGACCACCGGCTGTGGTGGTGGGCAGACTGCCCAGCGTTTCGAACAGACGGAGACACCAAGTCTGCATGAAGTCACCCTCAACACTATTACTGTTTCCAACCTGCTGGCGAATTTCCTGGAAACCCAACACGCCCAAACCACCTCTCGTGGAGTGCACTGTTCGGCAATTTCTGATGGCGAAGACATCCAGGTTCTGGCTGATGATATTGGTAGGCATAACACCCTCGACAAACTGACCGGTCACATCCTGCTCAACCAACCCTCACTCAAACCTTCCATCCTGCTCACCACTGGACGCATCAGCTCCGAAATGCTCCAAAAAGCTGCCCGCATGGGCGTGTCGGTTGTGATCTCGCTCACCTCCCCCAATTCCGTCACGGTCGAGCTGGCCAAAGAAAAAGGCATGACCCTGATCGGCTACGCCCGCGGTTCGCGTTTCAACGTCTACTCCCATCCGGAACGATTCTCGGACCTTGGTTGACGGCTCTACAAAAAACAACATAATGCCAGTACGAGAATTTAGCTTGACTATTCCCCATAAAAAGCTAAAATTAAATGTGTCCATTGGGAAGAGTCCTGCTTGGGCAGGCACCGAAGGGGCAAGCCGTTTATGGTGAAACTCTCAGGTAAACAAACCCTCAAACCTCTGAAATCAAAGATAACAGGGGCACAAATTGTGCCTCTGTTCTAATTAACAAACGCAAAAGGAGCTTAAATGTTAATTCCAGTAGAACTAAAATATCAGAAAACAGACGAGTGGGTCAAGGTCGAAAACGGAATTGCCACTATCGGCATCACCGACTATGCGCAGGATTCCCTCTCCGACGTCGTTTTCGTTGAATTTGCCATCGATCCCGACGATGAAGTCAAGGTCGGAGACAGCCTGGCGACGATCGAGTCCGTCAAAGCCGCAGCCGAAGTGGTCTTCCCCGTCAGCGGCAAGGTCCTCGAAGTCAACCAGATTCTCACCGACACTCCCGAGCTGCTGAACTCCGAACCCTACACCGGCGGTTGGCTTGCCAAAGTCCAGGTCAGCGACGAGTCCGAGCTCGACAAACTGATGGATTCTGCTGCCTACGACGCGTACTGCCAGGACCGCTAAGCCTATGTTCACTCCACACACACAAGCTGATGTGGAGGCCATGCTCAAAACGATCGGGGTCGAAAAAGTCGAAGACCTCTTTAAAGTGGTCCCCGAACAACACCGCTTCCCCGATTTGAACCTGCCACGGGCGCTTTCCGAGATGGAAGCCGCCACCGAGTTGGACAGCATTGCCTCTGCCAACGCCACCACCCGCGACTTTATTAGTTTCCTGGGTGCTGGCGCATACCAACACTACATCCCCGCCGCAGTCGATAACCTCCTGCAGCGCGGCGAGTTCTACACCGCCTACACCCCCTACCAACCCGAGATCTCCCAGGGCACGCTCCAGGCGATCTTCGAGTTCCAGAGCCTGATCAGCCTGCTGACCGGCATGGACGTCAGCAACGCTTCCCATTACGACGGCGCGACCGCCTCAGCGGAAGCCGTGATCCTGGCGTACAACCACTTCCGCGGCAAACGCAACAAGGTTCTGCTTTCGCGTGCTGTCAACCCGCAGTATCGCGAAGTCGTCCGCGGTTATATGCAAGCCAACGACACCATCCGCATTGTTGGGGATGACCCCGAAACCGGCATCGAGCCCAACCTGCAGAAACTGATCGACCAGATCGACCTCGACACCTGCCTCGTGATCGTGCAGTACCCCGATTTCTTCGGTCGCATCATCGACTACAAGCCGCTGATCGAAGCCGCCCATGCCCAGGGAGCGCTGGTGGCAGTTGTTGCCAACCCCACCGCGCTTGCTCTGCTCACCCCTCCTGGTGAGATCGGCGCGGACATCGTGGTTGGCGAAGGTCAGCCGCTTGGCATCCCGCTTTCGTACGGCGGTCCGTACCTCGGTTTCTTCGCGGTGAAGAATGCTTTACTCCGCAAGATCTCCGGTCGCCTGGTCGGCGAGACCGTCGACACCCAGGGTGAACTGGCTTACGTCCTCACCCTCACCGCGCGCGAGCAGCACATCCGCCGCGAAAAAGCCTCCTCCAACATCTGCTCCAACCAGGGGCTGATGGTCCTTGCCGCCACGATCTACATGACCCTCCTCGGCAAGACTGGCTTCCAGCAGGTCGCGAACCTCTGCTACCAAAACGCCCATTACGCTGCCAACGCGGTTCAGGAAGTTCCCGGCTTCAAGCTGCCCTTCAAGAGCACGCCCTTCTTCCATGAATTCGTCGTCCGGGCTGACGAGAACGTCCCAGAGCTGATGGCACACCTGCAGGATCATGGCATCCTCGGCGGATACGACCTCGGCAACGACTACCCCGAACTCGAAGGCTGCCTCCTGATGGCAGTTACCGAAATGATTTCCAGCGAAGATATCGACTTTCTGACCGATGTCTTGAGCGAGGTGGACCATGCGTGAGCCAACCATTTTTGAGCTTTCCTCCACCGGACGCACCGGCGTTACCTTCCAGGAACCCGACGTTCCCCTGACAGACCTCCCGCAGGAATTCGCCCGCGCGAACTTCCCCTTCCCTGAGATCTCCGAGCTGGGCGTTGTGCGCCATTTCACCAAGCTCTCCCAGGAAAACTACGCCATCGACCTTGGTTTCTATCCCCTGGGCTCCTGTACCATGAAGTACAACCCCAAGATCAACGAAGCGACCGCGCGTTACCCCGGTTTCGCCGCCACCCATCCCCTGCAGCCTGAGAATACCGTGCAGGGCAACCTCTACCTGATGTACACCCTGCAGAAATGGCTGGCTGAGATCGGCGGCTTCGCCGATGCAACCCTAACGCCTGCAGCCGGAGCGCAGGGCGAGCTGGTCGGGACGATGATCATCGCCAAGTACCATAAAGATCGCGGCGATCTCAAACGCACCCGCATCCTCATCCCCGACTCTGCCCACGGCACCAATCCTGCCTCCTCCGCCATGCTCGGGTTTGACCCCATCCAGCTGCCTTCAGACGAGCGCGGCAATGTGGACCTGAAAGCCCTGGCTGAGCTCTGCGACGACACCCTCGCCGGCATCATGTTCACCAACCCCAACACGCTCGGCCTGTTCGACGAAAACACCGCAGAAGTCATCCGCATCGTGCACGCAGCCGGCGGCCTGGTCTATGGCGACGGCGCCAACATGAACGCCCTGCTCGGTGTCTTCAAGCCCGGCGAGTGCGGCATCGACGTGATGCACTACAACCTCCACAAAACCTTCTCCACCCCCCACGGCGGCGGTGGTCCCGGCAGCGGTCCCGTCATGGTCTGCGAAAAGCTGGTCGACTATCTGCCCGATCCTCACGTGGTCATGACCGATCCGGGTGACGAGGAAACCCCTCCCACCTACGGTTTTGCCCGCCCCTCGAAGTCCATTGGGCGCGTCAAAGCCTTCCACGGTCACTTCGGCATGCTCGTGCGTGCCTTCACCTACATCGCCATGCTCGGGCAGGAGGGCTTGCGGGATATCGCCGAGAAAGCCGTCCTCAACGCTAACTACCTCCAGGCGAAGCTGAAAGGCACCTACACCCTGCCGTACGACCGCTCCTGCATGCACGAGTTCGTGCTTGAAGGCTTCTGGAAGGACGTGCCGGACATCCACGCGCTGGATATCGCCAAACGGCTGATGGACTACAACTTCCATCCGCCCACAAACTACTTCCCGCTGATCGTGCATGAAGCCCTCATGATCGAGCCGACCGAGACCGAAAGCATTGAAACGCTCGATAGCTTTGTCGACGCGATGTTGAAGATCGCCGAAGAAGCGCGCACCCAGCCTGAGCTGCTGCACGCTGCTCCTCACAACACGCCAGTTCGTCGTTGCGATGAACTCAAAGCCGCCAAAGACCTCGTCTTCTGCTGCTACCCGGTCGGAGAGTGGGAAAAGAAGTAGTCAGGTAATAGGAAGTGATTTGCCACAAAGCGGAGTTGGTCTTGAGCCTGCTCCGCTTTTTTGTGCATTTCCCTTTACCTACAACCTGTCAGCTATCACCTATGAGCTACGAGCTATCAGGGGTTTTTACACTATTTACACTATTTACGCTGTTTTTTGATGGCACAGAAAGGGTGTTTGACTGTAAAAACTCATCTGTTAAGGTGCGAGGGTACAAATTGCGCCTATAGTATAGCACAGATGTTCTATATTGGCAAATCCATTTTTTGGAGAAAAGCCTACCCCTGAAAACACCCTATTCAGTCTCCCGTCCATTTCATAGCGAGAGCTGGCTTGTCCTACCTTTCGCTTCGCTACACGGATCTTCGACTTGGGGAAGCCCAAGCGATAGCCCTCCCTAGAGGGAGGGTCCGTGCCCGAAGTGAAACGGAGGGTAAACGGGGGAGAGTGTCTTTGTTGAATCGCCTAAATGACCCTCTTCAGTCTCCTGTCCGCTCTGCGGCATGAGCCAGCTTCCCCCTGAGGAAGCCCAAGTGATCGTAGGGGTTTGGCAGTGCAAAGCCTCCCCTTATGGGATGCCAAACCCGTTCACCCCTCCCAGGTTAAAGCTAAAGCTATGGCACCCTCTTCGATCTCCGAAAACCTCATTTTGAAATCGGCGGTCAAGTACGTCGCCTGGTCCCACAGGGAAGATTCGCACTCATGAGACCAGCAGCAACTAGTTGAGGAAGAAAAATCAGGTTGAAATAACAGAATCTATATAATCTGATCCTCGTTCAGGGGTAATAGGTCCGCCAGAAATGAATCTTGAAAGACTTCTTTTCTTACCCGGGGCACCGGTCCCTGAATGGCCTTGTCGGCCCCTTCTATAACTGCAGTATGTAACTACGAGATGATCCCGTGCCCTGGTTACTGAAACATACAATAGTCGTAAGGCCTCTATCAACTTGGCACCGGAATCCTTACCTGGAACAAGTTCATTTTCAGCACCGATGATCAACACGATTTTGGCATCGAGCCCCTTTGCTTGGTGCATGGTCATTATTCTCACACTGTGTTCTTTTTGATCTTGGCCAAGATCAGAATCAACCATGAAAATATTCTTTAGTATGGATTCAAGGCTCGGATTCAAATCAAGTTTGAAGTAGGAAGCTAAAATCTCCATAATCTGGTTTCTTATAGATTCATCTTTTATTATCTCAATCCCCAAGTTGGTCATCAGATCATGTACGGATAGAAGAGGATCATCTGAGTACTTCTTGATTAATTCTTCTATTGATTTTACGACTTGGGAAACTCTCTTTTGTTGGCGAGTAATGTTAATTGATCCATTTACGATTAACTGCAGAGTTCTATAGAAACTTAGTTCGTTATCCTCTGAGTATTTCGTAATCTCCGAAATTGTACCAGGTCCAATACCGTTTTTATCAAGCTCAATTATTGTCCTCCACGCCAAGTCATCTCCAATGTTATGTATCAATCGCAGATAACTTAAGAATATTCTCCCTAGCTTGTTTTGATTAGATGGCAAAATGGTAGGAACATTAAAAATATATGTAATATCCTTCTGTTCTTCAACTGGGACATTCAATTTAACCATTTCTTCAATGATAAGGTCCGAGAAAACATTGTACTTGTTATTTCTCAGTAGCAGAATTATTTCCCCAGGTTCAACTTTACTTACATTCACCAACCATGCACATAATTCACTGATTTTCTTAGCTTCGGACTTTTCATCATTGAACCACAAGACTTTTACAGAATTCACCATGGGAGCTCTGTTCGTGAATATGGTTTTTCTAATCCTCTTCAGGTCTTTTTCAATGATATATTTCCCCATATTTAAGATTTCTGGTGTTGAACGCATACATTCCACCAATCTCAAATCCTTGCTTCCTGGATAATCAGTTGAAAATTTGCGAATGCTTTCCGGTTCGGAATTTCTAAACGAGTAAATACTTTGGTCATCATCTCCAGCAACATACAACTTGCCACCCTTTGACGCGAGTAGGTTGATTACTTTCAGTTCACAGGGGTTCAGGTCTTGGTATTCATCAACGATAATATGTTCATAAGATTCAGGTTGAATCGAGTACTCCTCAAAGGCTTTATGTAGTTGGTAAACTAACTCTGACCTTAATGTATAACCGTAAATAATTCTATGAGTGTTCCAAGCAGCAAGAAGTCTTGGGTCTGGCTTTCGCTTTGGGTCACTACAGCCAAGCTGTTCCCAATCTGAGGCCATATTTCCCAAACCCTTTTTAACTAAATCATTTGAAGACCCAAGCATCTTCATCAGGTCTTTTACTATAACCTCATTTTCTTCATAATCGTCTGCAATTCGCAATGGTTTGGGCAATGAAAGAGAGGATGAGTTTTTTAAGAGCTGAGTGAGAGCATATGCGTGAAGTGTAAATATGTTTGCACCAACAAGTGATCCTAATGACTTCTCAACACGGGCGCGAAGTTCAGCTGCAGCCTTCCGAGTAAAAGTAAGAATTAAGATTTTTTGAAGAGGAATGCCTAGTTCCTCAACTAAATACACCACTCTCTGGGTGATGCATCTCGTTTTACCGGTGCCAGGGCCAGCCAATAGGTACGCATTGGTTTCTGTATATTTTGTTACGATTTTCTGTTCTTCAGTCAAGCAATCATCCCAAGCCATCAAAACCTCCTACCATCTCAGAAACTATCAAATTAGCTGACTTCACTTCTTTTTTACTATCTGTTGAGTTGACCCTTTTTTTGGATCACCCCAGTTTAAGATCTTTTTTGAAACAACCTCTGTTAATGGCTTCCCAATTGCGTCCTTATAACTAAACCCAAGCAATTGCATTGTTTTTAGTAAGTCTTTATCAAGTAATGAGATTAGCGGTTTTACCACCGTTTCTTGTGACAAATTGGTATCAAAGCCGCCTAAGATATCCACAAGTTTGATCAGGGTATTGTGAAGATATTCGATATCATCATCCGTAATTGTCACACTTTGATATAGCTCCATGTAATATTGAGAGGTTCTCTCTAACGACAATCTTTCCTCCAAAAGCCCGTTGATTATTTCTTCATATGCAATTTGTTGCTCCTTCATATCTTTCTTTTGCTTAGCAACTTCGATCTTTTTTCTGACAGTTTCAATGCTGAAATCAGCAAATTTCCCTACTAGATCGCCTGCAACTACTGCAATACCTGTCTCCATACTAACAATCACCTTTCACTTTTTTGCGTCTTCTAGCGTTTCTATTTCCAATTTGTTCAAATTGAAAAGAGAGAAGGTTAATCTATCAATCTCTTTCTCCAATACACGCATGAAATCGGAATCCCTAATTCCATCAATCGGAGTATTAGGTTTTTGATTCTTTAAATCCAATAACCGCGAGACCATATCCACCATCCTGGCATGCTTATCAGCGCTAATGGGGTCAGAGAAATCTATAACGGGTATTGGAAAGGGGTTAAGATAATTGGTTTTATATCTAAAGTATCCGCCACGCATAACATTTCCTGTATTTGAGAGGAAAAACCACATTACAGCTGAGTTCAAAATGCCAAGGAAGTAAAAAGGGGATTCCTTACGGTCTTTGTTTAATACCAGGCTGTAGACTGTGGTCGTATGGCAGAGTCCGTTTTCGTCATACGCAAACTGTGTACCATATGCAATATCCGGTGTCATGAGTTTTGGATGTTGGTATTCTGTCATGTTTTGAGGGCGGCTGAATTGGTAAAAATTCTTTCCTTCATACCTACCCTTTTCTCTTTTCGATAATTCCGATTTGTTCTCAAGTAGATATGACCATCCAAGTGGAAAGTGATTTCTTATATCACCAGGTTCCAGAAGAACTGAAGATACATGATCAACTTTGTAAGGAAAAATCACATAATTCTTTGCGTTAGGCTTTTCATACCTGTGAACGTCTTTGCCCATAAGGAAGGGTTTGAGGAGAGCACGCTCGATTTCCACTTCTTTCTGCAGTGATTTTGAATAACACAGAACGGTTTCTTCCCGCTCTTCAATTTTCTCGAGGACGTAGATCTTATCCGCACTGGTTGCGATACCCTGAAAGATCTTTTTCGTCACTTCACCCAGCGTCAGGGGTTGCTGGCGTAACTTCTCGAGGACGAGATGTGCTCTATTAGCTGAAAAATGCCATTCTTTTCCACCAAAAGCAGGTGCTGGAAGTGGCGCAGTTTGATAATCAGGATTGGGATCGCCTGTATCGGTTGCCGCTAGGACGCTCTCGATTGCTTCAAGGCTTTTAATTGAAGTGAATTCAAAGCTGTCATTGGACTGAGCGCTCAGGAAGAGCAGGCAGGTGTATGTGGTCGCATTGGAGAAAACTTGTTCAGCTCCAAAATGAACAACTTTCTTAAGATGGTTGCCTTGCGAAATGATTTCTCGAATTGGAGCAGCAAAGGATGCCTGGAAAAACTTATGTGGAAGAATATAGCCGAGCAAACCATGTTCGTTGAGTAGGCTAAGACCCTTCTCGACAAAAATCACGTAGATATCAAAGTTTCCGGTGCTTGCGGATGGATAAATCATTCGGTAATGTTCGACATCGTTAGGAGCCCATTCCCGTATTGACTGAATGCGAATATACGGCGGGTTGCCGATGACGGCATCGAAGCCGCCGGTAGCAAAAACATAGGGGAAGGCGAGCTGCCAGTCGAACGGGTTGACACGCTGGATCTCTTCATCGTCGGGGAACATTTGCCCCTTGAAGTAATCCCAGCCGATCAAGGAATTGCCGCAGCAAATGTTTTGATCCAGGTCGGGCAGAACGCGTTCGAAGCCGAGGGAGAGCTGACCGGTTTCGCCTTCGAGCAGCTTGAGTAACAACGAGAGCTTGGTGACCTCGACTGCCTGGGAGTCGATATCGACCCCGTAGATGCTGGCGGTGAGGATGCGCTTTTTGGTATCTGTTGTGAGGCGGTATTCTCCGCCCTCCGTGGCGACCAGGGGCGGATTTTTGCCGCGCGTGTGGGATTGCGGGTCATGGGTGAGGTAGTAGTTCAGGTGCCAATCCAGCAGGTATTGGTAAGCGCCCAGCAGGAAGGACCCGGAGCCGCAGGCGGGGTCCACCACGCGCAGGTTTAGTGCCTGGGTGGGAGTGAGAGAAGGGTTCGTGCTTGGTCCCACAGGAAGGCTTTGCACCGTGGACTCCAACGTAAAGTTACCCTCGCCCCCGTTCGCTTCGCTCACGGACCCTCCCCCAAGGGAGGGCTTAACTTCTTCCTGTGTGGTTGCACCCTCACCTTCGCTCGCTGTGGTGGTTGGCTTGTGGTCGAGGCAGGCCGTCGACCCTACGTCGTTGCCGCAAAGCAGGCGACCGAGGGTGTTTTGGACGATGTAATCGACGATGTAGCGGGGGGTGTAGTAGACGCCGCCGGCTTTGCGCACTTCGGGCTTTTCTTCAACCTTGGCCTGCCCTCCGGGTGTGAGGCGGATGACGCTGCCCAGGAACTGCTCGTAGACCTGGCCCAGGATCTCGACCGGGATCTCGTTGAACATATAGGGGCAGGGAAAGTAGGTGCTCTTGATGATCTGGCGCAAAACCTTGTCGTCGATCAGCAGGTTGGGCGTGAAGGTGTCTGGCTCGCTGGTCTGCCCTTTTTCCTTGTTGAAGTGGAACAGACCGGAATTGTACTTCTGGTCGGCTTTCTGGAAGAGAACCAGCATTTGGGCGTAGATATCGTTCCCCTCAGCGATCTGCAGCAGTTGATCGGTGGGTTCGATCTGGCGGTCCTCACAGATGCGCAGGAAGAGGATGCGGTCGATGGTGGTCTGAACGGCATAATTGAGCTGGCGCTCGGCGCGGTGGAGGTTGGGAGTTGTCTTCGCTTCAGTTGCAGATTGAGATTGCCGCGCTTCGCTCGCAATGACGGATGGGGTTTCGCTCGCAATGACGGATGGGGTTTCGGCGGAGGTGGCAGGAGTGCGGAAGTTGCGCAGGGCGATATTGCGTGCAAGCAGGATGCGCCACTCCTCGATCTCTTTGAGAAATTCTTCGTCGACCTCGGTGGTGCCGCGTTTGCCCTTGCTGCCCTCGGCGTAGCGGTCGAATGAGCCATTCCAGACGGCATCTCTGGAGAAAATTTGGACCAGTTCATCCCAACGGTCGATGTATTCTTCAAAAGTGAAGAGCATCACGCGACCGGTGGCGGCGGAATCTTTGGGGTCAGGACGGGTGCGGCAGTCGTATACCGCCAGCTCTTCGAAATCGGTCAGGATGGAAAGCGGCAGATGGGCGTTCCAGGCGTAACGGCGCAGCTGGTAGGCTGGGTGGATGGC
>CAYPBU010000016.1:0-34561 GCA_964409045.1 uncultured Anaerolineaceae bacterium
AGACCTTGCGCCAGATTCAGGACGCCTCTTCCACCTTCTTCACCCTGCCAGATCTTAAATACCTCATCGCGGGTGGTCGCATTAGCCACCTGAGAGGCTTGGTGGCTTCACTTTTGGGCATCAAACCAGTCATTGAAGTCAGTAAAGTGGACGGGAAATATTACGACAAAGTCAAGAAACGTTCCTTCCAACAGGCAATCGACGGTATCACCGAACTGGTGAAGAAGATCCATCCGGAAGGAACCGAACTTGAAGCGCAAATCGTTACGGCAGCCAATCCTTCTGGCGCAGAACAGTTAAAGGCTTCCATGGATAAGGTCTTTAAGTGCCACTGGAAACCCAATGTGACCCTTGGAACTGCGCTTGGCGCACACACTGGGCGAGGTTTGGTGGGCATTATCTGCGCAGCCAAATCGGCTTTGCCAACCATTAGCTAGAAAAAGAGTCACAGACTAAAACAGCCCTGGTAGCCAGGGCTGTTTTTTGTTTGTGTCGAGAAATTCAGTATATCTGAAGGATTAATCTTCTTCTTTAGCATGAATTTTATATTCATCGGGCACAGGAAGGCTGCCCTCCCAGACCACACTGCGGAATTCATCCGGTGAAGTGTTGCCTTCCGTGTTGATCAGCAGCACCTGAGATTCCTCGTTTAGCCCCATGGCATCGCGCAGGTCACGCGCGCCTTCATACTCCATCGTGTACATCAGAGCCCCGAGTGTAACGGCGCCAGACTCTCCGGAAACAATGAATGGGTCATCAGTTAGGGGAACGGAATAAACTCGCATGCCTTTTGCTGCCACGTAATCCGGACATTTGGCAAAGAAATCTGCACAGTTGTAGAGTGTTTCCCACGCAATCGGGTTGGGATCCCCACACGCCAAACCAGCCATAACAGTGTTCAAATCACCTGTAACACTGTGGGGTTTACCGTCTCCGATACCCATTGAATCAAACAGACATGCTGCTTTAGTTGGTTCAACCACCAAAGAGAGGGGAATATTATCCTCGAAAAGGACCGAATAGAAACCGATCGCCGCGGCTGCAAGCGAACCAACGCCAGCTTGCACCAACAAATGCGTTGGGCGCGCAATTCCCTGGGCGGAGAATTGTTCCTGCGCTTCGACGAACATGGTGGCATAGCCTTGCATGATCCACTTTGGCACATCCTCGTACCCTTCCCACGAGGTGTCAGAAATCACTTCCCAACCATTTTTCTGCGCGTCAAGGGAAGCCTGGCGCACTGCGTCATCGTAATTCCCGTCAACCACCACCACGCGCCCGCCCTGGCGCTGGATGCCGCGAATGCGGTCCTGCGTGGTGAGGGAGTGCACGTAGATCACGGATGGAAAACCCATCTTGCTGGCTGCCCACGCCACGCCAGTGCCGTGGTTGCCGTCTGTGGCGGTGGCAAAGGTGGGATGTCCCAGCCTCTCGCGCATGCCACCTTCGAGGTGGAGCAGGTCGCGCAGGCTCATCTCCTGGTCGCTGAAGCCTCCGCGCTGCAGAAGCTTCTTATAGATGGCATACGATCCACCAAGCACCTTGAAGGAGTTGAGCGTGAGCCTTGCCGACTCATCTTTGACCCAGATACCGCCAACGCCGATGCGCTGTGCCAGGCGCGGCAGGCTCTTGAGCGGGCTCATGCGATAGCCGGGAATGTCGCTGTGCAGGCGGCGGACTTGCTGAGGCAAGCCAGCCGGGAATAGCTCCGCTGCCAGTTTGGATTTTGGATTTTCAAGCGCATGTTGGTTTTTCAACCATTGAATCGGTACTTCTGTCATCAGGACCTCACGGGCGGTATTTTTGCCCGTCAATCTTATCACAGGGTACGCTTGGGATGTCGGAGTGAGACCCTGTGGGCTCACCTCTTGCTGTATTCCAAAATATCCCCAGGCTGACATTGAAGGACCTCGCAAATCGATTCAAGGGTCGAGAAGCGGACAGCTCTTGCTTTTCCCGTTTTCAGATTGGACAGGTTGCTCAGGGTGATGCCCACCTTCTCTGAAAGCTCAGTCAGGCTCATTTTTTGTTTTGCCATCTGTACATCAAGGTTAATAATTATCGCCATGGTTACCTCAGACCGTCAGGTCAACTTCCTGTTTGTAATCGACTGCCTTCTGGAACAATGCGGCGATCAGATAGAAGAAAATCCCTATGAGAATCAACGCAACAACGCCCAAGATGACATAAAGGTTCGTGATTGACCCTCCCACATTGGCGCGGGTGTAGAAGAATAGAACCACTAATGGGATGATGGCTATAAATCCACAGAGACCAATCCCCTTTAACAGACGCACAGATTGGGTTTCAAAAATGCTGTCTTTTCGAATTCGTTCGAAAAGGAGAAATGCCAACACCAGCGCCGCCAAAACGAAGGCGAGAAAAGCCCAAGCGATGAGCAACACCGGCACACGCATGTAGGTAATAGTTGGGTTGTCCCAAGCAACATCATGGGAGATCTCAACTAGAAAAGCTCCGACCCCCAGGGTAAACAGCCCTGCAAAGAAAACGCCTACCTCCAACAAAATTGTTTGTGTTCGAATTTTCATATCTTAAACTCCTCTTAGTTTTTGTTGTCAATGAGTTGACATGAAGGCAGTATAGCAGAGTATTTATTGTTTGTCAATAAATTATTCCTGCTTATCAATAACATCTCAGCGAATTGCGACCAATTAAGCTAAGGAAAAGCGTGAGAAATAAGAAAAGAGTTGAGATTTGTGTAAGGGTGGGATTTTTATCAAAGAGAGTAATGCCTGGAGCAACTGCTGGAAATTAATTTTGCCAGATCTGATAGTTCAATTGCTTTTAGTGATCCTGTTTATTCAAGAAATTCGCCAACCTTTCAATATTCGCCCCACCTGCCGCACGACCCCTGGCGCAGGGTCTATCACCCATGCCGCAGCGAGTCACCCACCCAACTCCATTTTTCTGGTTTTGCGCGAATGCCCAGCAACTGCTCAAGCAATCGTGAAAAACGGGTTGGATCTCCGCTGGTGAGGTAGCGGTGAGATAGCTTGGCGCTCGAAGTCCGAAGGAGGTACTGCTGGATCAGAACGCGTTCGGTCTGACGGGCGATGGCAGGCGCAGGATCGATAATGCGCACCGTCTCGCCAGCTATTTCCTGGATCAGCGGGATCACAAATGGGAAGTGCGTGCATCCCATCACGAGCGTATCAACGCCCTCAGCCAGCATGGGCTGCAGGGCTTGTTGGAGAATATTGCGGGTTAGATAGGTGTTAAGGTATCCCCGTTCGATCTGTTTTACTAGCCCCGGACAGGTTGCCTGAAAGATTTGAACATCTTTGGCAAAGCGCTCCACCACCGATGCGTACAATTCCCCTTGAAAGGCAGCGGGCGTTGCCAACACGCCAACTTTGCCGGTGAGTGTTTGCTCCGCGGCTGGTTTGACCGCAGGCTCCATGCCTACGAAGGGAAATTCCGGATAGAGAGCGCGCAAGTGTTTGAGGGCGGCAGCGGACGCCGTATTGCAGGCAATCACGATCAGCTTGGCGCCTTGCTTCATCATCATTCGCGTGACTCCTTCCGAAAGTTGACGCACTTCTTCAAGCGATCGCTCGCCGTAAGGCACCTTTGCCTGGTCGGCAAAGTAGAGGGTTTCTTCGTTTGGCAATTGGCTGTGGATCGCGCGCAGCACAGAAAGCCCACCCACCCCGGAATCATAAACGCCGATTGGTCCTTCGATATTAATCATGGGATTATTTTAGCACGCTGTGAAAGCATGTGTAGTGGCAAGGTGATGATGGTTTATATGTTGTCCAGGGTGATTGTTTACACTTTTGCCTATAAAACTTATTGTATTGGATCGGAGGTTTGGTGGTGGTGGAAAACCTCCCCTTGCGGGGCGAATTGAACTAATAATTGTGTTACTTAGGGTTGACGCCTGCGTCAACCAGGAAGTTATGGAACAGGCACACCCTGCTTCGCGGGCACAGGTGCCTGTTCCCTACGAAGGTCTACATGCAAGTAATGGCGTAGGGGCAGACCCCCGTGACTGCCCTGGACAATGTAAACAATCAAACCTTTCTCGTCACCCAGGTGCACTAGATATATTTACTCCGTATATCCACTCGCTTCCACAAAAGCCTTGAAGATCCGCTGCATGGGTTCGTGTTCTTGCAGCCACTCCGGATGCCATTGCACACTCACCACAAAGGGCTTCCCGGGCATCTCCAGCGCTTCAATCACACCATCCGGGGCTGTTGCAACAACCTTTAATCCATTCCCAAGATCTTTCACGGACTGGTGGTGCAGGCTGTTCACCATGAACTGTGTGCCGCCCATGATTCTTACTAATTGGCTGCCTGATTCGATCTTCACAGCATGCGAAAGCCGGCTGCGCAGGTAATTGGGCCACCAGCGGTGCTGACCGGCTTGCGGGAGCTCACTGGGGATGTTCACCACCAGGTTGCCGCCCATCGCCACGTTGAGTACTTGTTGCCCGCGGCAGATCCCTAAAACCGGCTTATCCATGGCCACTGCTTCTCGGCAAAGCGCCAGTTCAAACTCGTCACGCTCGCGGTCGATGCCATCCACGCTCGGGTGCATCTCCCCGCCGAAGTAATCTGGGTGGATGTCGCCCCCACCGGAGATAAACAGCCCGTCAAACTCGCTCATAACCTCGGGCAGGGTATCAAGCGGCAGCGCGGATGGCAGTAGATACGGTCTGCCGCCAGCGGCAAGGATGGCGCGCACCAACTCCTCTCGCGACGAGTAAGCAGGGGTACTTCCAGGCTTTTGAATGCGAAAGGCTGCGAGTGCGATGCGAGGTGTCATGAAGGTCTCCATTTGGGTTAAAAGCAAAAGCCTTCCCGTCTGGTTAGGAAACGGAGAAGGCTTTTAAAGTGCAAGAGAAAAGTCGATTTAGAAACGCTGCTTGAGGCGCGCGCTCTTGCCAGTGCGTTCGCGCAGGAAGTACAGGCGGGCACGGCGGACTTTGTTGTGGCGTTCCACCACCACTTTTGCGATGCGGGGTGAATTGAAGAGATAGGTGCGCTCAACGCCGATACCATTGCTGGCAACACGGCGGACAGTGAATGTGCCATCGTTGGCATTACCACGCACATAAAGCACCACACCCTTGAATTCCTGGATGCGTTCGCGATCGCCTTCTTTAATGATATTGTGTACGCTGACAGTATCGCCGGGGAATAGATCCGGGATATTGGCGTTCTTCTCGGCTTCGACAGATTTCAATAATTCTGTATGGTTCATAATAACTTCCCTTCAAGTACTTACGCATGATAAGCGCCTCAACCTTCTCGAGACGCGGAGGATTAGTATAACACAATAACCCGTGAAATTGTCAAGGTCAAATTGCCTGTGTAAGTGCGATACCTGTTATGGTTCTTGTATTATAATTTTGCTACCAAAGAAATAATTACAAAGGTTAACTATGGGCGATTTTTATCCAAAAATAATTTCTTCATCAGAAAAATATCCTATAAAAAATGTCATTATTTTTATGCTGATAGGAGCATTAAGTGGATTAATACTGAGTTTCTTTATTCCACCGGTTTATGAAGCCGTCTCGATCATTACGACTAATATGGATATAACTCCAACTGGGTCTGTAAATGAACTTATGTACGATTCCCAAATCAATTACATCTCCCATTTAGCTTACCATCTCCCCGTCCTTGAAGAATTGTTTAGCCTGGAAGCAGTGAAAGGGCATTACCTTAACAATACTGAGTTTGTTTTTGAAGACACAAGCGTCGAACGTGAATTAATGAACACTGAGATCAAATATAGGCACACTGATCCTGTTATCGCAGCTCGAGTCGTGACAACTTGGGGTCAGCTTTTGTATGATGCCTTGCTAAAAGCTTACCCTCACGGAGTCTTGGTCTCAGAAGCAAAAAGCCAATTAGATCGGATAAATTCATGTGTCAATAGTGAAAATACATCATTGACAACATTTTGTGCAGGTTTGACGGAGGAAGACATCGCTGGTATTACTGAAAAAGCGAAGCGGACTATTCTTACTGAAACCGAACTAAGCCTAGGGTTGACTGGGGAAATTAATATCAGTAGTTATCAGCCAGCTTTCGTGCCAGAAAAGCCTTTACGTTATACTCGAGGATCCTTAATTTTGAGTGGTAATTTTATCGGTTTCTTGCTTGCCATTGTGTTCAATGAATTTATTCCCATTAGAAGAAAATGAAAAGTCCAGTAATAAAAACCATATCAACAATATGTTGGTATCTCTTAATTCTTTGTTTGCCATTTACGAGCTTTCCATTGGTCTCCAAAGTCTTTGGTGGAACTTCTGTCGCGCCGCTTTCAATAATTTTCTTGATGATTTTGACTGTGATTGAATTTGTTCCTAACCTGTTCAGAACACGCTCATTGCCCTCACAAGTCACTGTTCTGCTTCTTTTTGTTGTTTCAGCCTTGATTTCAAGTGCATTAAGTAATTATTTTTACATACCCTCTTATCGATCTGCTCCTGTCTTATTAAATGCCATTGAAGGTTTTATTACTCTAGCTGTAGGTATTTGCTTTTTCATTATTACAATCTTGATGAATAAAGATGAAAAATCGATTATTACAACCATTAAGTTTATTAATTTTTGTGGGCTCGTAGTCGTTTTTTATTCCTTAGTTCAGGCTACTTCTTGGCGGTTAACCAACGAATACCCTGCTGTACTTTATAAATTCCAAGAATTTTTTTCATCTAATGGGCGATTATATCCTGGAAGAGTTAATGCGATGGCTTACGAGCCGTCATGGCTGGCGCATCAATTTTCATTACTCTACATACCATTATGGCTTAGCTTTGCATCTCAACGTTATTCAGTTTATAAACAAAAGATTTTCAACCGGTTTAGCTATGAATTTGTTTTTTTGATCCTTGGCTTTGTAGTCGTTATCCTTACTTTGTCAAGAATCGGGTGGCTAACTGTTCTCGCTCTTGTGGCAATAATTCTTGGTCAGAAAGTTAATCGAGCTTACGATAATTACAATTTCAAAAGAAACCGAACAATTCAATGGTATAAGCGATTGACATTCTGGTTCGGTATATTCGTGTTATTTACAATTTTCATAGGAATAATTGGGTACATTTTCACTCGAATGGACCCACGAATGGCTAAACTCTTTGATATTTATAAATACATTGGGGCGGGGATGTCGGGGTTGATTGGATGGGCTAGCTTATTAGGAATAGGAGAGCGGATCGCTTATTGGTCCATAGCATATCGCGTTTTCTTACTACGGCCTCTCATGGGAGTTGGGCTCGGCTCAACTGGAAATTTTTTTGGGAGTTTGATTCCAGAATTCGCTTTTAGATTACCTGAGGTCGTAAAACCTTATGTTACAGGGTCAATGCCTCCCAATCCAAAGAGTCTCTGGTTCAGAATTTTAGCTGAAACTGGAATTATCGGCTTTACTTTTTTTACTGCTTGGGTGTATCAACACTTTTCTTATGCAAAAACATTGCTACAAGCTAAAGATAATAAGTTAGTTAGCGCTATGGGTACTTTCGGTGTTCTTACGATCATTGCCTTATTGTTTGAGGGGTTTAGCCTTGACACATTCGGATTACCTTACTACTGGATCACTTTGGGACTTATTGCGGCTGTATATCGAATGCGAAAAGAACGTAGGCAGGACTAGAATAATATTTCATTCGATTTTTGAAGTGGTTGGGAACGACTTCCTTGTTATAACCTGCCTTATAAAATTGTCCTCTTAGAAAGTTATTCTTCTGCAATTTTGAACCAAGCCTGCTCCATGCCTGGCAGGGGTCAGATAACCCAGTGAGTTATACTCAAAGCGATCCATGCGAAGGAAGACAGAGCGATAGCACTGAAAAAATTGAAAGAAATGGCCAACAAACTCAACGAAGTAAAACTCATTTAGGCTGCTAGATAAGTAGAGCAAAGCGGACTGGAAACCTTTGCATAAATGGACTTTCCCAGTGAACACTGGCGAAAAATTCAATCAAACAATGCCACGGAACGTTTGAACTGTGCGATCAGGCGCAGCCCCAGAACGGTTGGAGCGCTCCTAAATGGTCAGTCCGTTTTGATGCTGGATTGTGTTGGCAATCGCCTCCGATAATGTCATTGTGTACATCAATGGTATCTCCAGGAACTAGATCCGGAATATTGGCATTCTTTTCAGCTTCGACAGATTTTATTTCTGTATGGTTCCTAATAAGATCCCTTCAAGTACTTTCGCAAGATAAGCGTCTCAATCTTCTTGAGAGGGGGAGGGGAGGATTCGTATATCACAAATAACTGGGAAATTGTTGGGTCGGATTCGTGTCTGGAAGCCCAAATTGATCAGATTCTAAATAGGATTATAAGCTCATTTATCGTCACGACCCGGGATTTGCTAAATCTGTAAGCATGTATCTGACTGCTTGCCAGGTATATGCAGCGAACAACGCAACTCATCCGGTTTATCTGTGTTCAAAAGGAGAGACGCAGAATCGTTCGTATTCTTTTGTTTTCCCCTTACGTTGGTAGAATCTTGACAAAACGGTTTCATTTCAGCGCACAAGCAGTGGAAGGAAGATTGACATCTGTGGTTCAAATGATGTTTTGGTGAAGAAGTAGGCAGCGCCTTGCTTCTGGTTGGTGCCAATGGTGGCATAGTTAGCACCAATCAGGGCAATGGATGCATCCCCTGAAAGTGCCACTGCAGAACCAAAACCAGAAGGGTTGTCATCTGCTAACAAACGCTCACCAACAGCCCACGTATCGCCATTTCGCAAAAATGTGAAGCCATCCTCAATCAAGGCAGTGTTGCCGTCGGCAGAAAGCGCGATGCTATTACCCCATCCAAGATATGCCGCGTCTGGATCGGTCAGGAGAGCCTGCTGAGTCCAGACACCGCCAGAACCTGTGAATACAAAACCTCCTGAGCCATCTGCACCTACCAGTGCGGTTTGACCGTCGGCAGAGATGGCCGCCCCGACCCCAAACCAGCCATATTCACCGCCATTCAAAGCGGTCAGTCGGGTTTGTTGGCTCCAGACCGTACCGGTACGCACGAAGATATATGCTGCACCCTGATGTGTAATGGTTCCAATAGTCTTCATGTCAGCACCAATCAAAGCTATGCTGCCATCAGCCGAGAGAGCAACAGACCGCCCAAAATAATCTTGAGCAGCACCGTCAGTACTGATCAGGTGCGCCTGTTCGTTCCACGTGGTTCCGCTGCGTTGATAGACGTAAGCCGAGCCCTGGTTTACATTTGCACCAACATCATCTACATAGGCGCCAATCAGGGCGGTGTCACCGCTATCTGAGAGCGCAACTGAAACGCCAAAATGGTCTCCTACCTGCCGATCTACCGCCGTAAGCAGGGCTTGCTGGCTCCAGACCCCATCAATACGTGTGAAGACGTAAGCCGCCCCAGGCACTTGCGTCTCTGCTGGGCCTGTGCCGCCCTGCGCGCCTACCAAGACCGTACTACCGTCGGTAGAAATCGCGACCGAAAACCCAAAAAGGTCAGAATCAGGCATATCTGGGGTGGGCAGTTTTTGTTGCAACACCCAGGTACCTGCATTGTTCGTAAAAACGTACACCCCACCCGGACCAATTGGGTAGCTGATGCCAAACTCGATGTAGTAGGTGCCAATCACAGCCGTAGCACCGTCGTCTGAGATGGCAGCGGAATAACCAAAACCATCTTTCGCGGTACCATCTGGGGCGATAACTTTTTGCTGTGTGATGGCATTTACCTGCGCAGGCGGCACGCCATCCGATATATCTTTTGTCAAGCCGCTGGCCAGGGCAGCAGAATGGCTCTGGCATAACAATATTGCCAACGCCAAAGTTACGGAAAGAAAAAAGATTGCACGGGTATGATGATGCTGAAACATGGGTCACCCTCCACAGTGATTAATGATGACAGGCACTCAAATTGCGTAAATCGCTTTGCATTGCATCGACGAATAGAGCCCCCACTGATAAGAGACTTACAAGAATAATCACTGACGTGGAAGCCGAAATTGATCAAAATATAGTATAAGCAAAATTGAGTAACTTTCAATATCTGCCAGGAAGTGAAGGCAAAACCCGGCGAATTGCCGGGTTTTTATCGATTAAAGTAAATCAAATCGGAGTCTACAACTTTACCTTTGGCAGGCGCTCAGAGAGCCCATCAAGCTGAAGGTCGGATACCTTGCCGTTGATCATGCCGTTGTGCAGATACTGGTCATACGCGGAAAGATCCAGCATCCCATGCCCGGAGAGGTTGAAGAGGATCACGCGCTTTTCGCCCTTCTCACGCGCGTCAAGCGCTTCATCGATGGCGGCACGAATAGCGTGAGAAGATTCTGGTGCCGGCAGGATGCCTTCAGCGCGGGAAAATTGGATTGCGGCTTCAAAGACTGCCCGCTGCTCCACCGCCACAGCCTCGATCAGACCGGCATTGTAGAGCCCGCTCAGGATTGGGGACATGCCATGATACCTGAGACCACCGGCGTGGATCGGGTCAGGTAGAAAATCACTGCCCAGGGTATACATCTTGAGGATCGGCACGATTCCGGCGCTGTCGCCGTAGTCAAAGCCATACGTTCCCCTGGTCAGGCTGGGGGTAGCGGTCGGTTCCACCGCCAGCAAGCGGGTACGCTGACCATCCTTCAGGTTTTCGCGCATAAAGGGAAACGCCAATCCAGAAAAGTTGGAGCCCCCACCCACGCAGCCGATAACCACATCCGGGTATTCCCCTGCCAGATCCATCTGCTTGAGGGCTTCTTCGCCAATGACTGTCTGGTGCAGCATGACGTGATTGAGAACCGAGCCCAGCCCGTACTTCTTTTTCCCACCGGACTCCGCAGCCACCTCCACAGCCTCGGAGATAGCAATGCCGAGCGAACCAGGGTGATCAGAACGTTGTTCGAGATAGCCCCGACCAATTGTGGTGCGTGGAGAAGGACTGGCAAAGACCTGTGCACCAAAAGTTTCCATGATGACGCGGCGATAAGGCTTGCCCAGGAAGGAGGCGTTGACCATGAACACTTCAAGGTCGATCCCAAACATCTGGCATGCCATTGCCAGGGCGCTGCCCCACTGACCGGCACCGGTTTCGGTGGTCATCGCGTGGGTTCCGCTTATTTTGTTAAAGAAAGCCTGGGGAATGGCGGAGTTGAGTTTGTGCGAACCCGCCGGAGATTCGCCCTCATATTTGAAGTAGATGTGGGCAGGCGTATCCAGGGCTTTTTCCAGCCGCCGAGCCCGGATCAGAGAGGTCGGTCGGTATAGTTTGTAGATCTCGCGCACTTCTTCCGGAATGGGCACGTAACGTTCCATGGTGATTTCCTGCTCGATGAGAGGAAGCGGGAAAAGAGCCTCAAGGGCATCCTTGGTGATCAGTGCCTTGGTGGCAGGGTTGAACACAGGGGTCGGCGGCACGGGGCTATCGGCGTTCATGTTATACCAAAAACGTGGAATATCGCTTTCGGCTAAGTGGTATCGGGTTTGTTCCTGGTCTGTCATGGCAATTCTCCTCGGTTGTTGGTTTAAATCAAACACATCCATCCACTGGGGACGAATGTGTCAGCAATCCGCGGTGCCACCCCGGTTAAACCAGCCTATTTAATCAAAATTTCCCTGGTGATGCACACAGGGAATAAGCCAGCTTCACTCTTTTCGAGTACGGCGACAAAATCGCGATACCCTTTACCCAGATAACGGTGGCATCTCCGGCACGGGGTACTTGCCCTGGGGCGTTCTCCCTGCAACTCAGAGGTCCATTCGACGCATTCGTGTGGGCAGGTTCTCAGCAACTCCTGCTCTCTGTGCCACCGTCTTTGCGGCTACTAGTCCTCGTCAACGTATTTCAATGATCGATTGAATGCAATTATAGGCAGAATCGGTCAGCGGTCAAGAGGAATAACTACGGTCTTCACAACCGAATGATTTGAAATTTAGGATCAAGATAAAAATAAATCACACACCATCCAGGAAAAAGGACGGTTGTGTGATTTCACTTGAGTTAGTGCGCCATCAGCCATTGGATCATGGCAGTTTCTTCTTCAGCTGTTAGGACCACATCCGCATGAATTCCCTTCGCGAGTACATTCAGCCACTCTTGCTCGCTTAGATTCTGGCCCAGCAAGAAGTCCAGGCTATGATGACCCTGCAGTTTTTCTGTGATAAACGCCCGCCATTCAGCATCGGTCTGTGGGAGCGTGCTCGTTTGGGTGGCAGTTGCTTCCGGCGCTCCAGTCGTCGGGGTCGAAGCTTGCGTCTCAACAGCGGTCGGTTCAGCGACCTGGGTCTCAGTAACTACTGCTGGCACTGTAACTGTGGGATTGACTATCACAGTGGTTGGTTCGGGGGTATTGGTACTGCAAGCTGACAAAATCAGCGCGCCCACCAGGACGATCAAGATCAGGAAAAACGAATATCTTTTCATTAATACTCCTTCATGTTTTTACCTGCGCATGTTTAACAGGAATGTATACCATTATAGTAACATTTCTCAACCACCAGTATAAAAACAGTATAGCAATCAGGCAAACGAGGTGAAATTAAGGCTGGATCCCGCCGGCTATCTCGAAACAGGCAGGGTATCCTTTGGTGCCTTTTGGCGAGTAGCTTTCCCTCCAAGAAACGCTGCAGCAATAAAACCGAGTAGCGTTGGCAGCCAGAAGGAAAGCACCCGGTAGCCCAGGATGGAGATCACGGCAACATCCGATGGTACTTTCAGACTCTCAAACAGTGCCGCCATAGACCCTTCGATCACCCCAACTCCACCAGGAAGAATGAATGCGATCTTGCCCAACATCAACGGCAAGCCGTATCCAGCAAACAGCACGCTGATGTTCATCTTGTATCCAGCCGCGAGGAAGACCAGGTAAAGCGTGAGCATGTCAAATGCTACATTCGCGAACGCTCCGAGAGTTGGTTTGATCCATCTTCCCTGGTCAAGAGACTTCCAGGCATTTAAAATCCGATCAACTGAAACTTCGGTTTGCTCAGGGTGATGGTCCTGATGACGCAGTTTTGCCCAGCGACTCCCTAACCGTACTGCAACACGCTTGACTGCCTGTGGACTCTTTGTTGCCATCACGGTCAGAAAGACCAAAGCCCCCAAAAAGACCAAAACCAATCCATAACCAAGCAGTTGCATTTTTGTCAGGTCATGCACGATGAACAAGTAGATTACGCCCAGGATGGACACAACTGTCAGCGCTGCATCATTTAACAGGGCCGGAAGGATACTGGCAAGCGTAGCACTTTCCGAACTGGTATGATCCTTGCGCATCCATCCGTACGTGGCAGCTGCCCCACCGACCCATCCCCCTGCAACCAAGCCGATGCTGTAGGATGCAAGTGTAACCAGCACTCCTTGCCAGATGGAAAGGAGTTGTTTCCGATTCGCCAGGATCGCCTTTAATATATAACCACTCCCTATATAACTAAATATCTGGGCAAACGATGCCAGGGCCACCAACCACCAAGTCATTTTTTTGAGAACAGCCAGAGATTTTTCAATCGTAGCCAATTGAGGCAGCAACAAATGTACTGCCAAACCAAGGATGATCAGAACGGTAAGATAGATCCACCAATGTGCTTTCGGTGGCGATTTTTCGGGAATAGTCGTTGACATTTTCTTTCCTGTTATATTACCAACGTTTTACCAGTTTAGCGGCCACAAAATTAAGCAGAGCCTCCACTTAGCCAAAAATTACCAATATTCAGTCAATTGGCAGCACCTTCTATAATATAATCCTGCGGATGAAGAAAACAAACGCATGGCGCAGTAACCTTCCTGGAGAGGTTCTACTTTTTCTCGCCGCGATAATCTGGGGTACAGGCTTCGTGGCACAACGGAAAGCAATGGAAGGCATGCAGCCATTCGCGTTTATTGCGCTGCGCTTTTTGCTGGGGTGCCTGGTCTTGCTGCCGGCTCTGATTCTCAAAAGGATCGGGAAGAAACAGATTCCCGAGCAGAAGCCAGGTTGGCAGGGGGTATTGCGAAACCTTGTGCTGCCCAGTGTGTTTACAGGATTTTTCTTGTTTGCCGGAACCAGTTCGCAACAGCTCGGAATTATGACCACCAGCGCCGCAAAAGCGGGCTTTTTAACCTCGCTTTACCTTGTGCTTGTGCCTGTTCTGGGGTTATTCTTGGGTAAGAAAGTCAACCTGTGGGCTTGGATTGGGGTGGCAATGGCGCTGGGTGGAGTTTGGCTTTTATCGGTAGACCTGCAGATGACCATTCGCATTGGAGACCTTCTGCTGATCCTCGGAGCGCTGTTTTGGGCTGTGCAAATCCTCGCGCTGGACCGCTTCACTCCACAGGTTGATGCTTTGGAACTGGCATTTGGTCAGTTTCTGACAGTCGCTGTGCTTGGAGCCGTTGCGAGCCTGATTACCGAAAATGGATTCTTCGTGGTAAATCCTTCAGCCGTTTCGCCCCTTTTATTTTCTGGCGTCGTGGCGGTCGGAATTGGCTTCACCCTACAGGTTTTCGGGCAGAGCAAGGTCGACCCAGCCCTGGCGTCTTTGATCATGAGCCTGGAAGCGGTTTTTGCTTTATTTGGCGGGATGCTTTTTTTGGGGGAGAGGCTCAGCGGAAGAGAGTGGTTGGGGTGCGCAGTGATGCTCGCCGCGGTGTTCCTGGTGCAACTCAAGGGTCAGCAGCGCAAACCTGAAACTGAGATTTAATAATATCTTGAATATCCCAGTCGCTACTCAACAGGCGCAATCGCGATGACGTAACGTGTTTGGGTCCAGTAATCAGCATTCGGATCGGTAATCTCATCCAAAGCTGCCCTGCCGCAAAAGTAAATCAGCAGTGCATCCGGGTCCAGATCGGCAAAACCGCTCTCTGGATAGGTGTTGGCAAGATAGGGTGCCAAATCCATGGTGTGGTGCGAAAGCTCTTCCACTTGCGTTGAAGGGACCCTCACAGCGGCTGTGACCTGCCCCTGCCGCACCGATTCTTCGTTATAGACCTCCACATCGCTGCCCAGAAGGCACTCGTTCAGCTTAGCCTCAAGGCTCTTGAGCGGCTGCACTTCGTTAAGGTCGTTGGTTTCCAAAAAGTACTGCAAGTCCGTGGCAGGGGAACGTTCCAACCAAAAATCCCAGCCTGAATGAATCCACAAGCCTTCATATCCGAGGTGTTCCCAGGCTACCGCCGACTCCTTTCCAATGCCAAATTCACCATCTTCGAATACTCCCGGATGCCAGGCGATGATGTCGATTGGTAAAATATCCACTTTTTTGTCCAACGGGCAGCGCATCGAAAATGTGAAACCAACCTTGTTTTCCAGCAAATCCAGCCCGTCGAATGTCATCCACTTTTCTGTCTGCTCAGCTGGCACCTCTAGAGCCATTTGACCGTCACTGCCATCCGGGGTAGGACTTTGCGCAACTATATGAATGGTTGGCTGCTCCCGAATAGTTGGCTTGGAATTCTGATCAAACATCACGAAACGGACCATTTTTACCAAAACAAAACCAGCCATCAGCGAGAAAACAATCCCGATGACCAAGAAGAGAGAATGCGCCCGCTTTTTCATAAGCTAATGCGTGTCGCGTTTGGTGACAAGTGCTCCAGAGAAATACAGCACAAAAGCAGCAATGGCGATCAAACCAAAGACCAAGCCTGCCGTGGCGTAATCACTTGGGTTGCCTTCGGGACCTACAGTGGGGGGTAAGGAAGGAGCGGGAGTGGGTGGGACACTGGTTGCGGTGGGTGTGACTGTCGCGGTCGGAGAAACCTGAGCTGTCGCGGTGCATGGCAGGCATGGTGTAGCAGTTACGGTAGCTGTGTGGGTTGGGGACGAGGTAGCGGTCGCGGTTGAAGTCGCTGTTAGGGTAGGTGAGGCTGTTGCGGTCGCGGTTGAAGTCGCTGTTAGGGTGGGTGAGGCTGTTGCGGTCGCAGTTGAAGTTGCTGTTAGGGTGGGTGAGGCTGTTGCGGTCGCAGTAGAAGTCGGGAATCTTGTGGGGGTGAAGGTGGAAGTTGGGCGAGTTGTGGGAGTGCTGCTTGGCACCCAACCACCTTTCATCAAACTGCCGAAAATATTCTCCGAATCTTTCTCGGAAAATGTGCTTGCAAGGGAGTTTTGTTGCATCAGCGACGCTTTTACAGCTTTGAATGACCTCCAAGTGAATGGAATCAGCAAACCGATTAAAAGTGCCAGCAGAGCAAGCAGAATCAGGGTTGTCCTCTTTCTTCTTTTATCTTCCATGCAAACCTCTTCGAGCCAATGACCAATAACTCCTTAATAGAGCTAATCTCAATAAAGACATTGCAAGTACCATGCCTGTGACCGGAAAAAAGTATGTTCAACCCGCACGGAAAAGGCTAATATCATGTTAAAATCCAGATAACTGTTGAAAGGAATTCCCCATGGCCAAACCAATGCCCCCCGAAAAGCGTGTGAGCAAAGCACGTGAGTTGATCAAAAAAGCGCATGAAATCCCAGTGCCAAACTCGGTAGGTTGGGAGTTTTTTAGCTACACAGCCCAGGTGAAAGACACGCTCAAGCAGGCGTTTGAGCTCGTAAAGCTGATCAACCACTCCCCTTCCACGCCCGAAGAGGTCAAAGCCGATGCCCGTGCGGTGATTGAAGAAATCGCTATCGCTGAGAAAGAAATTCTCAAGTCTTCAAAAAAGTCCTGACAGCGCCCGTTGACCAACAGCTCTTGAAATATGCCACACTTTCCTGAGGGAGCACTATTTTTCCATTCATTGCATTCAGATCGAAAAGATCTCCAAGCTCTGCCAGGTAGGCATCGTACTCCGCGTCTGTTTCAATCAATGAATACGAGGAAGATAAGGCGCGATTGATAAAAGCCTGGCGGTCATAGATCAGCGGATTGGGAAAACGCATTTGTTTTAGACATCCGTCAAAAAAGGCGCGTTTTACCTCATCCTCCTTATCGTTTCCCCCGCTAAAGCCATTAAAGTTGGGGCAGTACTTCTTATAGATACGTTCTCGCCCAGTGTTGATCTCCGCCGACATCTCCATCTCGTTCCATGCCAGCACAACCGGCGCGCCTGGCAGCAGAATGCGTTCGCATTCCAACTTGAAGCGTGGCGCGTCAAACCAGTGAAAAGCCGCTGCAGCGGTAACCAGGTGGAAGCTGTGATCGGGTAGGGTTGTTTGCTCGGCAGTGCCAATGACGGACACGAAATTTGGATTATCACCCAACAAATCCTCAGCTTTGGCGCGCATATCCGGGTTGGGCTCCACGGCAAACACCTTTGCACCCAACCCAAGCAGTTGACGTGTGAAGATGCCCGTGCCCGAGCCGATATCCGCCACGAGTGAACCCTTGCCGATCTGCCATTTTTGGGCAATAAAATCAAGAAGTGCTTGAGCATAATTGGGGCGGGCTTTCTGGTAGACGTCAGCTTTCCCACTGAACTTTTTGGTATTGTCCATTTTTCTCCTTAAGAATTGACACTGCGTTGCTTGCCATTGCTACTTAAAAATGTGAGCGCGATCTGTTCAGACTGAAACAGGGCAAATACACCAAATGTTGGGGTATTTCAATGGTAAGTTCCATCTGAACTAAAGGACTTCCAACAAGCTGAAGGTCAGCCGTTTCTTCAAAAACTCCAATGCTGGTTCTGGGAATAAAACATAACTCAAGACATCTTCTTCTGAAGTAGCCCAATGGTTCAATTCTTTTTTTGCCGCTTCCATCCTGGGTTTAAGCAGATTGGCTGGCCGGACCATAATGGGTGAATCTCCTTGCAGGATGTCGGCTATCAAGGTTTTTAACATTGGCGCAGGGGGCTGCCCATACATACCCATTAGATAATCCCGCATTTCCTTGGGGACTATCATATAGCGTGTGCCCGACAGGACGTTGGCAACGGCTTGGGCTGCGACAATCTGAGACATAGGAGTTACCAAAGGAGGATAACCCACCTCGTCCCTGACCTTTTTTACTTCCTCCATGACTTCATCAATACGGTCTTCCGCGTTGGATTCCCGCAATTGTGCCAGAAGGTTAGAAAGCATTCCGCCTGGAATCTGGTATCGCAGGATGGCAGGATCAACCTCATATACCTTAGAGTTAAATCCCTTTTTGGCTTCAAACTCCCGTCTGACAGTATCAAAATGAGTTGCAATCTCGCCCAGTATTGGCAGGTTCAGCCCTGTATGGTAACCAAATTCCTCCAGAACCACCTGCATGGTTTCTGTTGGCGGTTGGCTGGTGCCATCTGAAAGGGGGGAGATAGCAGTGTCGATAATGTCACAACCTGCTTCCACTGCCTTGAGAAGGGTCATGGAACCGGTACCGCTAGTCTGGTGAGTGTGAAATTCCAGGGGCAGCTGAGTGGCTCTTTTTAGTTCTCCAACCAGGTCATAAGCAGATTTGGGGGTTAAAATCCCAGCCATATCCTTGATCGCGATTGAATCCGCACCCATTGATTCGAGCGTTTTGGCGTATTTAACAAAGTACTCGAGATTGTGATAGGGACTGGTGGTATAGCAGATGGCACCTTGTGCCTGCCCACCGTATTTCTTAATTGACTTGAAAGAAACTTCCAAATTCCTGGGATCGTTCATAGCATCAAAGATGCGAATGATATCAATCCCATTTTCGATCGAGCGGGCAATAAAACGCTCAACGACATCATCGGGATAATTCACATAGCCCAGCAAGTTTTGACCCCGCAAAAGCATCTGGAGCTTGGTGTTTTTAACCTTGGCGCGGATGGAATGCAGCCGCTGCCAGGGATCTTCATTGAGATATCTCAGGCAAACATCAAATGTCGCGCCACCCCAACATTCCAGTGCGTAGTATCCAGCCTGGTCCATCTTTTCGAGGATGGGCAGCATTTGAGCTGTGGTCATACGTGTTGCATATAAACTTTGATGAGCGTCTCTCAACGCTGTGTCGACAAATCGAACAGTTTTCATACTCACGTCTCACAAGAAAGATGATTTAATACTTCAGGAGTTGGGTCATTTTCCGCTCCTGGCGTAGGCAGCAATGTCCCTGATGGTAACACAAATATGATTTTTTTCACAATCGTTAGTGAATTTTTGGTATTAAAACCATCAGACACGTTTCAGCACAATTCTACTAAAACTCAAAGCAGCAATTCTCTTCGATAAATTTTGGCTGCTAATTTCTTATTAGATTGTGAATTATCAACGGCTCACAATCCAGGAAATAAAACGTTAGCGTGTCCGGCTGGGGATGGGGAAGTACTGCGCTCGATCTTGCTTAAATCTGAAGAATGTGTGTATATTTTCAGGAACCTGGCAACGATGTCCGCGGAACGCTTGTTTGACGCGATCGTTATTCTGGGACGGGTGCTGCTCAATTTGGGACAATTAACCGGCATGCCTGGGCATAACTCGGTCGGACTTTTTGACAGACTTCAGCTTTCCCGCTGATTTTTTTGTGTTGTCCATGGTTCTCCTTAAAGGTTGACCCCGAGATGCCATGCTTACCCGGCCAGAAAAGTGAGAGCGTTTTGCTCGGACTTGAACAGGGCGAAGGTTGCAAAAGGCGTGGTGCAAAGAGGCTGCCCGGATGCTGTGGGCAATGGGTGGATAGTGGTGCTTTCAGGGGTGTCTTGAGTGAGTGAGATGTCGTTGCTGCTGGAATTATCTTTTTCCCAGGCGAGAAGGTAAAAAGCTCCCTGCTCGGTGTGCAACTGACACAAGCTGATGCCAGTCTGCACCTGCCTGCACGTCAATTTCACCACGCGCAGGTTGTAGCGGTTATTCGCCACTGAACATGCCAATTCCGGCAGAGCTTGCGGCTGGTATAAACCGCATCGCTGGTAGATGTCAAAAATGACATCGCTCTTAGCGTCGATGTACGCGCCGATGTCATCAGGGAATTGTTGTGCTGCTGCCATCTTGACCTGAGCGTAAATTTCACGGTCCTCAGGATGGTTGCGCAGCCAATCGCGGAAGGTGAGGTGCCGCTTGAGCTCGTCCGAATCGGCTGAGAGGACGTAGAGGTGATGGGACATGAATTGGGGTTTATCGTTGTACTTGAAGGCTTCTCTGCCAGTGATGCCAAGGTCGCCCACATGAAAGTAGCCATTCGCTTCGAGCAAGGCTTTCACTCCCGCGAAGTCCGCCTCAGATTGCAGGACGATGTCAACATCCAAAATTGGTTTGGCTGCCAGACCAGGCACGGACGTGCTGCCCACATGCTCAACGCGCACGTCCTGGCTGAATAGAATGCCGAGCAGATGCGCTCGCACTTCCTCAAAGCTGTCTTGCCAGGCAGGGTTAAAAGGCACAACCTCTACCCGTTTGGTTATGGCGGTGCCTAAGGTTTTTTCACGTGGTTCTTCATCAACAGGTGACATTTGTATTCATTATACTGACTCACTCATGCCTGAGTGCTAAGAAGTCCCCAGCCTGAGAAGGTTGCTCCTTCTACTACTTCTTGCCTTTCGGTTTGGCGTGGTTACAATTGATCTACCTGTTCAATAAAGGATTACCATGGTTTCAAGCTCAACCACCACCCCCACAGATTACCTTGCCAGCTTGCCGCAGGAACGGCGCGAGATCATCTCTGCAGTCCGAGACATGATCCTGCAAAATTTACCCGAAGGGTACCAGGAGACGATCAACTGGGGTATGCTCAGTTACGAAGTACCCCTTGAAACCTATCCGGACACCTACAACAAAAAACCACTCAACTACATCGGCTTGGCAGCTCAAAAGAACTACAACTCGCTCTATCTCATGTCCGTCTATCAAAACCCAGCTGATTACCAGGATTTGATGGAGGCGTTTGCGTCAATCGGCGTCAAACCTGATATGGGCAAGTCCTGCATCCGATTCAAGAGTCTGGATCAACTGCCACTTGATACTATTTCCCGTTTGATAGCAAAAACTTCTGTCCAGGAATTAATCTCGACAGCCAAATCTTCGTGAGGTTCCCTTTAGTATTGACAATTCACTATACCGCATGGTATAGTGTATTTATGAATAACCGCGAGACCATCCTCGAAAACGCATTGGTGCTTTTTGCCTCTTTTGGCTATGATGCCACCGGCGTGCAGGAGATCTGCGACCAATCGGGAATCACCAAGCCAACCCTCTACCATTACTTTCGCAGCAAACGCGGGCTGATGGAAGCGCTGCTGGCTGAGAATTACACTCCCTACATCAAACGTCTCAAGGATGCCTGCGAATACCGGCGCGACCTTCCGCAAAACATTGCGGAGGTGCTGCGCAGCACCTTCCGTTTTGCCGAGGGCAATCTGCTTTTCTACAAGTTACAATTTTCCATGCGCAATGCGCCTGCCCGCGGGGAAGCGTACGATATCATCAAACCCTGGATCATTGCCCAACACGAGCCCGTGTTTTCGTTGTTTTTGGAAGCAGAAAAAGACAACGGCAACATGCGCGGTCGCGCGCAGGCTTATACCATTACCTTACTGGGTATGGCAAACGCCTACATCCAGCAAGCAGCTGAGGAAAAGATCGCTCTGAACGACGACCTGGCTTACCAGGCGCGCCAACAGTTCATGTATGGGATCTTTTCATAAATTTTTTTGCCAATTTCACTATACCGAGTGGTATAGCACGGAGGAAACATGACCGCTATCAATCAAAGCAACATTTTTTATCACATTTACCCACTGGGAGCTTGCGCCGCGCCTCACTTTAACGACTTCCAGTCCGAGCCGCAGCCCCGCCTGCGCCAGATCCTGGGCTGGCTGGATCACATTCAGAGCCTGGGCGCGAACGCCCTCTACCTTGGGCCTGTCTTCGAGTCTGGCAGCCATGGCTACGACACTGCCGATTACTTTCATGTTGATCGCCGCCTTGGCACCCGTGCTGACCTGGCGGAACTTTCCCACGAACTGCACGCCCGCGGCATGCGGCTGGTGCTGGATGGCGTCTTCAACCATGTGGGGCGCAACTTCTGGGCCTTTCGCGATCTGCAGGTCAATGGGCAGAACTCCCCCTACAAAAATTGGTTTGTCGACCTGCGCTTTGACCAGCGATCCCCCTACGGCGACCCATTCAGTTACGCCGCCTGGAACGGGCACTTCGACCTGGTGAAGCTCAACCTTGCCGAACCTGCGGCGAAGCAGCATCTTTTTGATGCCATCCGCATGTGGAAGGAAGAGTTCCAGATCGATGGTATCCGCCTGGATGCTGCTGACGCGCTCAGTTTTGACTTTCTGCGCGATCTGCGCGCTTTTACCAACCAGCTGGACCCGGACATGTGGCTGATGGGCGAGGTCATCCACGGCGATTACCGCCAGTGGGCAAATCCCGACATGCTGCTTGCCACCACCAACTATGAGCTTTATAAAAGCCTTTTCTCATCGTTCAACGATAGCAATTTTTTTGAGTTGGCGTATTCCCTCAACCGAGAGTTTGGCTCTCAGGGGATCTACCGCGACCTCCCCACGCTTTACAACTTCGCCGACAATCACGACGTCAGCCGGATTGCTTCGCAGTTGCAGAATAAACAGCAACTTCATCTGCTTTACTTTTTGCTATTCACCATGCCCGGCATCCCTTCAGTCTATTATGGGAGTGAGTTTGGTTTTGAAGGCGTAAAACAGTCGGACGACTGGAATCTGAGACCCGCCTTGGATCTCCCCCAATTACAGAACCAGGCTCACGCCCTTGACCTGCGGGGTTGGATCGGGCACCTGGCGTGGTTACACCAGTCTCAACACGCTTTGCGTTTTGGCAGGTACGAACAGCTGTTGGTCGCCTCAAGCCAATTGGCTTTCAGCCGCGAAGCCGGGGATGATTGCGTGATCGTAGCAGTCAACAGCGCTGCCGAGCCGTCTGAACTCCTTCTGCCCTTGCGTGGCAAGATGGACTGGTGTTTTTTGGATTTATTGAACCCGGAAGAAACGTTTATCTGCGATCAAAACGGAAACCTGCGGATTCCGATGCGACCCAATCATGCCAGGTTGTTGAAAAACGGTTAATGCGGTTTGACGGATTGGACGGGCTTTATGTGGGGACCTCACTAATAACAAACACAAGTTGTGCAGATTGATTTCCAGCCTGTTGTAGGGGCGAAGCAACTTGTATAAGCAATATTGATGATGCAATCTGGATTTGTAGAGGTGCTTCGCCCCTACAGGCAATGATGATATTGCTACCCGGTTATCGATCCCAAAAAACAATTAGATTTTTTCAACCACCCAAAAATGCGAGAGACCAAGCCTTTGTAGGGGCGTTTTCTCGAGCGCTTGTAGGAAACCTCGCAGGAATTTACCCAACGCGGGATGGCGCTCGATGATGTTATCGTACGCACCAAAGATCGTGCGTCGCTCGACGAACCGCACCGGCAAACCCGCAAACAGCTTTGCCAGGTCCGCGCGGGTGTAGACCTCCACGTGTGGTGCGAGCTTATCGCGCAGGCTGCGGGGCAGCCAGTTGATCAGAGGGGTGTTGCCGAAGTGGTATTTCCCCTTCCAATAGTGTCCGTGGGTCTCAAAGGGATAGCCGCGGTTGGGGCAAAAGAGCACAATCCGCCCGCCAGGTTTCAGCACCCGCACCATCTCGCTGATCGCCATGGTGTCATCCTGCACGTGCTCCAATACTTCATGGCTAAAGACCAGATCCATGCTTTCAGATTTGTAAGGCAGGTATTCTCCCGCAGCGCACAGCACGTTCGGCGTGAAGGCACTGCTATCCACCACCCGGGGATATTCGATATCAAGACCAGTCACAAACCCGCAAAGCGGCACCAGTCGCGCGAGGTAAGTTCCAACGCCGCAGCCATCCACCAGGGCGCTGCCCTGCAAGCGTTCGCCCGCGGCTTCTTTCAGCATGGCAAAACGCCGCTCCTGCCCAGCGCGCCAGACGTGCGAAGGCTCTCCGCGTACCGCTGCTTTTTCAAGATCTTGTGGGATGACGTGAGGCATGCTCCCTATTTTACTCGGGAAATGGAAGCAACACCTGCCCTCTTTAGGCAGAAGTACCTGTAGGGCGAGACAAAGTACCCGCGAAGCAGGGCATTGGAAGCACCGCAAACATCATCATTCTGAAAGCTTGGCGTGCTTCCAATCCGCCATCAAGGATGTGATTAATCGTAATCAGTGAGCCATACCATCCGAATTATCATCTTTGGCGGATTGACCCTAGAGGAAAGAGCTCTGGGGCAGGTGGCACGGGTTATCCATCTACCATATTGTTCAGAGTGCCCTCAATCTCGCCCTACGAATAAACGTTTCCACAAAAAAGGGCAGCCGATTGACTGCCCTTTTTTATCTCAGCAGTAAATATTTACTCGGGTTTGTTGTGGTGCAAATTCCTGGCAGCCACAAAGCTTAGACCTCGCTCGGTCAGGGCTTTGGCGGTGCGGTTGCAAGCATCCACTTTATCCAGATAGTTGATCAGCAGGTTATCCCAATCTCCACTGCGAATAACTTCATCCTTATCCCTGAAATAATCCAGCAAATCAGATGGATGGTCGCGGGTTGCATCCAGCTCGGGGTCACCGCCCTCATGTTTTGCCGCAATATTGGCGACATGGTCAGCAATCTGTACCAATTCATCCCGCCGGTTGTAAGGCTGGATCACGATACTCTTCTGGGGCTCAGTAATGTGATGCTCAAAACGGATCACCTTTTCAAAGCCCAATGCTTTTCGAAATTCCGCGGTCAGTTCCATGGTCTGGTTATCAATAGAATTGGACCAGTTGAAGCCAATTAGCGGAGAAGTGCCGTCTTCGCGCGCAAATAACTTAGCCATCATCATGATCCAGAGGGCATGATAGGGGTTATCCGAACCGAAGAACACGGAAATTTTGAATTGAATATCGACACCCAGCTTGTAGAGCATGAACCCCATCAATATGGTGCCAGCATTGAAATTGAGCACATGCTGAACGCCGTAGTTGGTGTAATAGTACAGGAACTCATCCACCCACATCAGCGCGTGTTCGTTCGGCTGTCCAATCCCGCCAAAGTAACCGGTAATCGTCGCAGGACCCCCCAGATGGGGGTTGGAGCCATCGGTGCCTTTGGTGTCCAACGTCTCAACGAAGGACGCTCCAATGATGTCCAGCGCGGCGACAATCGCGGGCAGGTCGCCATCCGCCTCGGACTCCTTCATTTTCCTGACCGCAATAAAGCGTCCTGGCACAAGCGACTTTTGGGCGATGGCTTGTTCTGCCATCGCTCGCGCCCACGGAAAGTATTGCAGGGCGGAGACTTCAAGCGTGACTGCGTATTCATCTTTGAACTGGATATCGTAGGCCTTATCACCCAACACCTGGATGCGGTAGCCCTCTTCGGAGATAAACGCACCCTTATCGCGCTGCTCCATCAGCCACTTCAAGTCATCAACTGCTGCTGGGGATTTCCGGGCGACCAGGTCGAGCAAGTTCTCAAGGCGACGCGATTGACGGTGTTTGTAATTAATTTCTTCCGGTGTGCCATATTTGGCAACCACGGCGAGAAACTTCTGCATCACCTCGCTGTTGGGGTCGAGCAAAACGTGATTGACTTCGTCCAGGTAAGCTGTTGGTATTTTCAAGAGATTTTGCAGGTCTGTCATGTCCGCCCCTTTCACAGCATCTTTAGCAGTTCATCGTATTGCTCATCCGGCATGCCAAACCAATTCTCAGGCGCCGGGAAGGTTTTTTCGGTCACTTCCTTCACGTAACTTTCCAGACCTTCTCGAATCACGGTACCAGCATCGGCAAATACCTTTGCCATGCGGGGTTTGAATTTTGGATAAAGCGCAAACGCGTCATGATAGATCAACAACTGTCCATGAGCATCAAGACCAGAACCTAACGACATGATCAGGCAGTCATTCGCGCGTTCGGTGATCAGCTTGCAAACGCGATCTGGCACCAATTCGAGCAGGATCATAAACGCGCCGGCTTCTTCCAAGGCCTTGGCATCATCCACGATCTTTTTCGCGGTTTCGGCGCTTTTACCCTGGAGCTTGAACCCACCAAGAGAGCTGACACTCTGAGGGGTGAGCCCCAGGTGACCGATGACAGGGATGCCAGCGTCCATAATTCCCCTGATGCGATTAGCCATGGCAGCTCCGCCTTCCAGTTTGACCGAGTCGCAGCCTGCCTCCGCCATAAACCTACCGGCATTAATAATGGCGGTCTCCACGGAGGGCTGGTAGGTCATGTAGGGCATATCGCCGACAATCCAGGTGTTTGGCGCGCCACGCCGAACCGCCGAAGTATGCCGGATCATGTCGTCCATCGTGACAGGCAAGGTGCTATCGTACCCGAGCATTGTCATGCCGAGGCTGTCACCCACCAAAATCATGTCCACGCCGGCTTGCTCCTGAAAGTAAGCCGTGGGATAGTCGTAACAGGTGAGCCAGGTGATTGGTTTGCCCTCTGAAGCTTTCTTGAAAAAACCGGGAAGTGTCAATTTCTTACGCTGTTCAGTCATATTCTCTCCTTATATAACTTAGGTAAGTCCCAATAATTAGTTGGGTTTAGAAACACTAATATTCTTCTATTGATGTGCCAATTATACAACTTAGGTTTTAAGAATCAGCATTACGTTTGTTGTCGAAGGACTGACTCAAAAGGTCAAAATTGCCACCGCATTTTCAATCTCTACCGATAACCCTCAGCCTGGAGGTTAAATAACCGGGCATAAGCACCGTCGCGCGCCATTAATTCAGCATGGCTACCAAGCTCGTGGATCCTGCCTTCTGAGAGCACCACGATCCTATCCGCCATGCGCACAGTTGAAAAGCGGTGGGAGATCAAAACCGCGATGCGCCCTGCCATCAGTTCGCGAAAGCGCAGGAAGATCTCATACTCGGCTTCGGCATCCAGCGCGGAAGTCGGCTCATCCAGGATAAGCACCTCCGCCTTACGCATAAACGCCCGCGCGAGGGCGATTTTCTGCCATTGCCCACCCGAAAGCTCCTGCCCCCGATCCCAACGCCTACCCAAAACGGTCTCATACCCCTGGGGCAGCTGAGCCACCACCTCGTCGGCTCCACCATGTTCGGCTGCGCTTGCAATACGAGCATCATCATCCAAGTCCTCAATCTGACCAAAGCCGATGTTTTCGCGTACGCTGAACTGATAGCGCACGTAGTCCTGGAAGATAACGCCAAAGCGTTGGTGCAGGGTCTTGAGGTCATATTCACGCAGATCGACGCCATCCAGCAAGATCTGCCCCTCTGTGGGGTCGTAAAGCCGTGTGAGCAGTTTGATCAGGGTGGTTTTACCAGCTCCGTTCAACCCCACCAGCGCGATGCTCTCGCCAGGTGGGATGAAAAGGTTGATGTTTTGCAACACCATCTTCTCGGAACCGGGGTACTTGAAACACACATTGACAAACTGGATGCCCTCCAGGATTGGGGCAGGCGCAATCTTGCCATTTTCCGGCAAAGCCAGCACCGGCTCAATCTTCAAGTAGTCCATCAGGTTATCGAGGTAGAGGTTGCTCTCATAGAGTCGGTTAAAGCTGTCGAGCAGTTGCTGTACCGCGCTTTGGGACTGGCGAAAGACCGAGAGGAACATGGTCATATCGCCAAGGGTGATCGCTTTTGCAAGGGCACGCAGGATGACCCACACGTAGCTGCCGTAGTATGCCAAGTTGCTGAGCAACCCCCAGGCAAAGCTTGCCACAGAGTTTTTCCGAGAGATATCACGATCTTCCTCGAAAAACTTCGTGAACAATTGGCGATAACGCGCCAGGAGCGGCTCACCCAGCCCAAATAATTTGATTTCCTTGACCGTTTCATTACTGGTCAACAAAGTTTCAATGTAGTTCAGCAAGCGCGATTCCGGAGCGCGCCGTGTGAGGGCACGGAAAGCCATTTCAGAAAAGCGCGAGCGTGAGATAAAGTTGGGGATGGCAGCCAGGATCACCACCACAGCCAGCCAGGGACTGAACCCAACCAACAGGGCAACCAGTGAGATGAGGGTGATGGTTTGCTGCACGATCTGAAGGATGGCGTTCATAATTGCCAGGGCAGAGCTGTCGGCGCGCCTGCGGGCATTCTGCATGTTGTCGTAAAAAACCGGATCTTCGAAGAACTGTAAGTCAAGGCTGATGGCCTTCTTGATGATCAGGGTGTTGATATGGTTGGTGAGTTGGGACTGTAAAACACTGTTGGAGAGGAATCGGATCGAATTCAAGATGGTGCCAAACAGCAACAGCCCAAATTCCGCCGCGACATATGGCAGCACCAGGCGCAAACCTGCTTCAACAGGAATCGATTGGTTGATTGCGGAAAGTATGCTATCTACGATCATCTTCCCCACCCACGACTGCGCTGCCGGCAACAGGGCGGCGAATGGCGTCAGACCAAAACTAATCAGGGTATTGCTGCGGCTGGCAGCCCAAACCAGGCGAAAAGCCTCAGGAGTATTTCGCAAGGTCTCAAGGTTCTCGCGGATAACTGCCTTGATTCCGCCTTTGGGTTTCTTTCTTTCGGTTCCAGGGCGGTTGAAATTTGGAGGGGGGAAGTTTTCCATGCGTTATCCTATTTCCGATTCCAACAAAAAACCGGCTCAAACCGGTTCTTTGATTCTGTACCAGGTGTCACTGGCTGGTGGGTGTGGTAAGTTGTTGAACGGCTGTGCCTAATTCCGCCAGGGCGCGCGAAATCTCCACAGCTCCACCCTGCGCCACCACCGCCTGGGCTTGCGCAATCAGCGCCGCAGCTGGGTCAGCATCTTTTAGTAACTCCAGCCGGCTCATGGCACGGCTGAGATCGTGATTGCTGGCATACGCCAGGGCGATCTGTTCGCGATAAACCGCTTTGCCTGCCAGGTCCAGTTCATGAGGCAGCGCTTCAGCATTAACTGCCGGTGAAATAAGCAGTGAGATCACCAGCCCGATAGCCAAACCAAGCACCAAGCCTGTCAGTAAATACCAATGGGATCGACTTTGGGAGGTAGTTTCCATTATTTCACCCGTGTCGCGTTCCACTGCAGATAAATCTCAGCGTCAATGCTGTTTAGCAAGTTGCGCATCAAGTTCAAATCCTCTTCCGGGTATCCGACCCCCTGGGCATACTGAATGCTGTTGCCGAGCAGGGTGATTGGGTCGCTATCATCCAACTTGTCCAGCTGAGTGAGCGTTTGCATGGGATCCGGATCGGTCTGGAAATCCTCAGCTACCATCAAGACGAGGTCGGTTTTGAAGTCTGCCCGCAGACTGTCGAGCGGCGCGTTTCTCGGTGCGGCAGGCGGCATCATCATCCAGCCAAATGCCAGCCCTGCCCCGACCCCTATCAGGATCGCAAGAAAAAAGAAGATAAATCGTCGTGTTTTCATCTGCCTCGGTTATTCTTTGGGCATCATCGGGATTTTCACCCCGTGTTCTTTAGCAAATTTGATCGCCTCCGGGTATCCCGCGTCCGCGTGTCGGATAACGCCCATGCCGGGGTCTCCCAGCAGCACGCGCTTGAGGCGTTTGGCCGCTTCGGGTGTGCCATCGGCGACGATCACCTGCCCGGCGTGCTGACTAAAACCGATGCCCACGCCGCCGCCGTGATGGAAGCTGACCCAGGTGGCGCCGTTGGCAGTGTTGAGCAGAGCGTTGAGGATCGGCCAATCGCTGACCGCATCGGTGCCATCCAGCATAGATTCGGTCTCACGGTTGGGGGAAGCCACTGAGCCGGCGTCCAGGTGATCACGCCCGATCACAATTGGGGCTTTCAGCGTGCCGTTGGCAACCATCTCGTTAAATGCCAAACCGGCGATGTCGCGTTCGCCATAACCCAGCCAGCAAATGCGTGAAGGCAGTCCTTGGAAAGGCACCTGCTCCCTCGCCATTTTCAGCCAGCGGTGAAGATGCGCGTCTTCCGGGAAGAGCTCCATCAGTTTTTGGTCGGTCTTGTAGATATCTTCGGGATCACCCGAGAGCGCCACCCAGCGGAAAGGACCTTTGCCTTCGCAGAAGAGCGGGCGGATGTACGCCGGCACAAAGCCGGGGAAGTCAAAAGCGTTGCCTACACCCTGATCGAAAGCACGCTGGCGGATGTTGTTACCGTAGTCGAAGACGATTGCGCCTCGCTGTTGCATTCCCAACATCGCCTCAACGTGCCTTGCCATGGTTTTAAGCGAAAGCTCGCTGTAACGCTCGGGGTCGCTCTGGCGCAACTGATTGGCTGCCGTCAGGCTCATCTCATCGGGAACATACGAAAGCGGGTCATGCGCCGAGGTTTGGTCCGTGACCACGTCCGGGATGACACCGCGCAGCAGCAGCTCGCTGTAGACGTCAGCCGCATTGCCAATCAGCCCGATGGATTTGGGGATCTGCTGCTCAAGTGCCTCTTCCACCTGGGTCATGGCGTCTTCGAGATTATCCGTAACCACGTCGACGTAGCCGATGTCCAGGCGCTTTTGAGCGCGCTCGGGGTCCACTTCCACGATCAAACCCACACCTTCGTTCATGGTGATTGCCATCGGTTGGGCACCGCCCATGCCCCCCAAGCCGGCGGTCAGCACGAACTTGCCCTTCAAAGAAGGCCAGCCATGCTGCTGGGCAAGCGAGCCGAGCGTTTCGTAGGTGCCCTGCAGGATGCCCTGGGTGCCAATGTAAATCCAGGAGCCAGCGGTCATCTGACCGTACATGATCAAGCCTTTGGTTGCCAATTCATCGAAATGCTGCTGGGTTGCCCAGTGGGGCACCAGGTTCGAATTGGCGATCAGCACCCTTGGGGCGTCTGGGTGCGTGCGGAAGATGCCCACGGGCTTGCCCGATTGCACCAACAGAGTTTCGTCTTCCTCAAGATTGCGCAAAGAATCCAGGATGGCGTCGTACGCCTCCCAGGAGCGGGCTGCCTGCCCGCGACCGCCGTAAACCACCAGGTGCTCTGGGGCTTCCGCGACGGCGGGATCGAGGTTGTTTTGGATCATGCGATAAGCCGCTTCGATCAACCAGTTTTTGCAAGTGAGTTGGATGCCTGTTGGCGCGTGAATTTCTCTCGGACCGGACATTGGGTGAGCCTCCTGAGTGGTTTTGCTTATTATAACAAAGCCCGGCCACCTTGCCGTCAAAGTCGGGAAGGCTGTAGGTATGCTGTGACCTGGTCGGCTTGCAGCCAAAGTGTTCGTGGAGGGTATTAGGCTTCAGGAAGTAAGTTCAAGCCGAATTCCAGGCGCACTTCGCCCCGCTGGATATCGTCGTTCTGATAATGAGTGGTGTCCAGACCGATCAGGTCAAACCCACAGGACTGGTAAAAACGGATCGCCGGGTCATTGCAGCTTTGCGTTTCCAAAACCAGTGCGCGCTGACCACCTGCTTTACCTGTCTTAATCGCGTGAGCAATCAGAGCTTTGCCAACGCCTTGGTAGCGGTGCTTTTCGTCCACCCAGATGTTGGTTATCCGCAAGCGGTTATTCCAGTCTTCCTGCGAGAGCTCAACGAAGCCCAGTAAAGTTTCCCCTTCAAAGGCACCAAACGCCTGGGGGTGGATCATCCAGTCTGAAAACATCCTGCTCTCGAAGCCTTTCTCCAACGGTTCGGGTAAAGCTTCGCGTTTTAGGTGAATGAATATTTCCTCAGGGGTTCTTTGCAGGCTTACCAGATAATGGCAGCTGGTTGTGTAGCGGAAGAGGAAACTTCTCCCCTTCCAGGTTTGATCGAGTTCGCGGATTTGCATACTCAGAATCATAACGGACAACTGCCCTGCCGTCCATATTTTGATTTTTTGACAACGAAGAAGACTATTAGTGGGAGGTCAGTCGCCACCGGGCGTGATGGTTGTCATTCCAAATTTCCCCAAAAAACTACTTACTTTGTCATCGTAGTCCGGATAGCTGTAACCAAAACGCTCAGCAACATCCTTCGAAACCTCGCGAAAGAGCGCCAGCATGCCTGCAAGCGCCTTCGCGCAGGCTTCGGGGCTGCCAACGTTCCAGGTGGCGCACAGCCGCTGCCAGGCCTCTGCGCTTACATGACGCTGAAGATACTTAAATTGTTTTCCAATTGAGAAACTGAAGCCCTTCTCCTGCCCCACCTGCCAGCTGAGCATGGTCATTAACTGATGGCGCATATAGTCGAGGTGGGCGATGGCATAGGGCAGTTCATCGCGCGCTAACCCCTTGGCGACATAGGCGCTCAGCCACCAAAATTCATTGCAGCAATCGTCAAACATGCCGGGCGTCGGGCGTTTGATCCAATAATCCTTGTCGCTGCTTTCGGGCAAAGCAGGCACGCGCCCATCTTTATCCAGTAATACGCGCAGCATGCTGTCTTCTTTGAGGTAAGGCTCAAGCTCTTGCAAGGGGAGCAGCGTCAGGTCGATGCGGTTGCCGTCCTCAAACTGCATCAGGTAAGCAAACCTGCTCCTGTCGTCGGACGGAAAAAGCTCCATTGCATCGGGCTTCTGCATGATGACTCGCTCGCCAAAATAATCCAGCCAGGCGTCATCCGCGAGGAAGCTTGCCATTTCTGTCACCACGAGGACGATATCGAAGTCCTGGAAGGCGTCCCTTGGCGCGTTGGGGTTGGCGCGCGAGCCATTCATCGCCACCACGCGGACGCGCTCGTCCTGCCGGGCAAAGTCGAGGATCAGGTCAAACATCTCTTGTTCTGTGCGCATGGTCATGGCTTTATGCAACCAATTCGATCAGATTGCCCTCCGGGTCTCTGAGCACACTTTCGTAATAGCCATCGCCAGTCATGCGCGGACCATTTAGCACCGGGCAACCGCTTTCCTGCAATTCCCTGGTAAGTTGGTCTACATTTTCCATCGAGCCGACCTTGAAAGCCAGATGTGTGTAGCCAAGAGCATGTTCGCCGGACGCCCTGGGGCTCATTCCGGGGCGCTGCATGATCTCCAGCCGCGCGCCGCCTTCGAAGCTGAGGAAGTAGGTTTGCAACCCTGTGCGCGGATTATGGTATTTGTTGTTGGATGTGGCGCCGAAGTGGCGAACATAAAATTCTTTCATCGCCTCCAGGTCTTCCACGTAGAGGGCAACGTGATCAAGATTCATCTTTATCTCGCTTTTAAGCGAACATAACTCAATAATTCCGCGATGTATTCACGGTTGGCCAGGTCCACTGAAACTGGCTTGGAGGATGAGGTGGTGCCATTCGTTTTGGACGCCATTCCTGAGAAGATTTTCATTAAAACACGATTGAAGAAGCCCATTTTCTCGTAGTTAATCCCGGCGAGGTAGTAATAGAAGTGCGCCGGTCGGCTCTCACCTTTGCGGAAATTGGTCTTGAAGAGCATTTCTTCGTAAGCTTCATCATGGGGGCTTGCGCCGGTGGCAAAGACCACCCAGGTTTTTTCCGGCGATTTCCCGATCCAGTTCTTGATCTTGCCTGCGCCGCTAATCATGCCCGCGTAGACCCCTGCGCCGTAGATCACCATCTCGTAATCTTTTAGATCGTCAAGTTGGATGCCCGTGATGGACCGGCATTCACAAGCCAGATCTTCGGCAATCCACTCGGCGTAACGCTGGGAAAAACCTGTTTTTGAGCGATAGAGAACAATCATCTTTTTCATAGTTCACCTCACTTCTTCAGTTTATCGCAATTCCGTGCCCGCACCTATCACGCTACGCCCTTTTTCGTGCAACCACCATCGCGTGTTCGGAGTGGCTGAGATATTTGGGCATTTCACATAATTCCACTGCAAAATCAATCCAGGCATTTTGGATTTCCTCAGGTTGCATTTGGAGTTCATAATTATGGCTGGAAGTGATTCCCTCCTGCCCAAAAAGATGCAGAATCTCAACCTCGAACTGGTGCATGAAGGGCAAAATCTTATCCTGGTCAGTGAAGAATGCCCTGGTGAAGGCATCGCCTCCCCAGGAGATCTGTTTACGAACCGCGTTCAACCAAACTTCCTCCCCCGGGCTAATAATCAGTTCCTGCGCTTCCCGCAGGAAAAAAATAATCCCGGAAAACATCAGAAGGAAAGAGGCATAAAGAATCCCGCCAGGTTTCAACATCGCCAGGGCTGAGTTGACTGCCTGGACGCGTTCGGCTTCATTGAGCAGATGGTAGAGCGGACCCATCAGAAAGACGTGGTCAAACTTTTCCTCGACGTGCTGTTCGATCTCAAGGGCATCGCAAGCCAGCGCACGCAGAGGGAGTCCGCGTTCAGAAGCCAGGCAAAGGGCAAAGTCGATATTGCCCTGGGAGAGGTCAGTCAGGACGACCGGGTTGCCTTTTTGAAGGTAATGGAGGGAGTAGCGCCCGGGTCCGCCGCCGATATCGAGGATGGAGTCGCCTGGTTTGATATGCCGATCCATCATGCGGGTGGTGATGGCAAACTCGTAAGGATGGCGGTCGAGCCGATCCCATTCTTGTTGCGAGTTTTGATCGTAAAAGTTTCTGATGATGTCACGTGAGTTATCCATCTCAGCACCTCGTGAAAGGGAGTATTGAGACATTATAACTGAAGGAATTGAGTGAGCGGTTAAGGTTGCGTTGTCGCTTGGGCAAACACGGCCCTCAGGAGGGTGGTACCCAAGGGTGTGTAGACATGTATGATTGTTTACACATTTTCTGGGATGATTATTTACAGCCTTAGGGCAGACACGGGGTCTGCCCCTACGATGGATATCTCAATGTGGTGGTCACCCCCCGTGGTGACCCGCTGAATCAACCGGAATGAACGACTTCTACTTTCGTAGATACCGTCTTGAAAGTCAAGCTGAATAGTTGAATTGGCGGTCATGAT
>CAYPBU010000017.1:0-34211 GCA_964409045.1 uncultured Anaerolineaceae bacterium
TGGGGGTTTACTATCGAGAAAGTGTTGACTTTTCCTACTGCAAACTACCACATACATTCAATATATTACACCCGATTCCACTGCTTGTCAATATTTTTCAGGGGGATACGCCTCGGTTATTAAAGCCAAAAAATCCTGAAATATGTTCCAATTAAACTGAGTCTGCTAATCGGAATCCTTCTTTTTTCCGCCTTCAATCAGTTCGACTAAACCAAGCAGGACGAGGATGTAAGCAAGTCCTTCATCCAGGTTGCCAATGATGGGGAGGTTGTCGGGAATGAGCTCGAAGATGCCGAAGGTTGGGTTGAGCACATACACCAGCCCTAACAAACCCAACCCCAAAACCAACCAACGAGGCCAACCCTTGGATGAAAGTGGTTCAGACATGCCGCGCGTAAAGGCAGAACGGATATCATCGGCGGTGCGGGGTGCGTCGCCAATATCGACAATTTTCGGATCTTTCATGAATACTCCTTTAGCTAAAAAACTGAGGCAAAAAGCGCTGTGAACTACTTAGAATGTGTTCCAGAACGCGTTCTGCCTGGTCCAGGTCGGTAATGGTTGGGTCAAGCAAAAGGCTTTGCAAAGCCAGGGTGCGATCGCCATTCACAACCGAATCAATGCACAACTGGCTGCAAACCACTTCACGCTGCAGCAGGGCGGTGATTCCCTGTGGAAGCGAGCCAACTGTCTGCCCGTGAATTCCGCTGCGGTTGATGATCGCGGCCACTTCCACGATCGTATCCTTAGGAAGACCCTCGATCAACCCGGCATTGGGGATGTTGACCGCTTCCCACAGGAGATTGGCATCGGTGAGGATGGCTTCGATGACCTCAATCGCACCCTCTGAATGGACGCAGCCGTAATCCTCTGAAGGCTGTCCCGCAAGCATGTCCTGCTTGAGCTGCTGCCACATCCGATCGCGATGCTCGGCAAAATAGTCCCAATCGTAAAGTGAAAGATCAAACTTTTGCCAGGGCTTTTCGAGCGGGTCAGACATCCAGGGCAGGTATTCGCAGAGGTGTTCATCGCCCGGGATCGGGAAGAGACCAAAGGCAGCAAATACACGGTGGGTTAAAGGCTCAAAGCTTTTTGGCAGCTCAAGCCATGACTGGCGGAAACGCGGATAGAGATCCTCGCCAGTTTTGCGGTCATGGAGCTCGAGCAGCCAGGTAAAATGGTTCAAACCAGCGGCTTTGATGGAAAAGCGCTCAAACCCTTGGATCGCCATTTGCGCCATGGGTTGATCATTGCAGGGGTCGGCGTGGGTACTGAGAAAATCGTCGGCTCCCAAGAGTCCAAATTGCTGGGCAAGCGCTTTAGCAACCATTGCGTAGCCCGCCGCAAGCTGATGGCAGAGCCCAACCACTTTGATCTTTGAATACTTGTGGATCAGGTAGCAGATGCGGTGCATGGGGTTGGTGAAGTTGATAAACCAGGCATCCGGGCAGTGTTCTTCCATGTCGTGGACGATTCCGAGGATGGTATTCACGTTGCGAGCGGCGTGCGCAAAGCCGCCAGGACCACCGTTTTCGGCGTAGGGTTGGCGAATGCCGAGCGGCAGGGTTCGCTCGAAATCTTCGCGCCAAAGCTGCTCACGGGGTTGCACCTCAACCGCGGAGATGACAAAATCCGCCCCTTTCAGAGCAGTTTTGTGCGATAAGTGGCTGGTGATCGTTTTTTGGCAATTCCAGGCGGAATTGAGCCAATTCGCAAAATCAGTGATGATGGCGAGCGACTCAGGGTTGGTGTCCACCAGGGCAAGCTCGGCGTTTCTGAGCACATCACTACGCAGCAGGGTGATGAGGGTGCTCTGCCCAAAGGAAGAACTTCCGGCGCCGAGGCAGACAATTTTTGTCATGCTTGCACCATCAGACCGAGGTGTTGCAGGATGCTGGCAGCAGCTTTACGACCGGCACCCATGGCTTTGATGACCGTTGCGCCACCCGTGACGATGTCTCCACCAGCGTAGACCCCTGGGATAGAGGTTTGGGAGGTTTCAGGGTCAACTTGGATGTGCCCCCACTTGTCTACGTCGAGCCCGGGGGTGGAGCGGTGGATGATGGGGTTGGATCCGTTGCCGATCGCAACGATGGCGACAGTGAGATCAATCTCGTACTCAGACCCCACGAGCGGGACCGGACGGCGGCGACCCGAAGCATCGGGTTCGCCAAGTTCCATCTTCTGCAGGCGTACACCCGTGAGTCGTCCATCCGGGTTGCCCAGGAATGCCAAAGGAGCGCTCAGATAGGCAAAATTGACCCCTTCCGCGATCGCATGCTCGATTTCCTCCTTGCGTCCGGGCATCTCGTCTTGCGTGCGGCGATAGATAATGTAAACCTTCTCTGCGCCGAGCCGCAACGCCACACGGGCGGAGTCCAGAGCGGTATTGCCGCCTCCGAAAACGCCAACGGTTTTGTTGAGCATGTTGAGAATGGGCGTGTCGACGTAAGGGTATTCATAAGCCTTCATCAGGTTGACACGCGTCAGGAATTCATTGGCGGAGTAGACGCCGACCAGCGATTCGCCTTCAATTCCGAGGAAGTTCGGCAAACCTGCGCCAGTTCCGATGAAAAGAGCATCAAATTTTTCATCGTGAAGCAGTTCATCGATGGTGAAAGTCGCGCCGATCAGGGTATTTGCCACAAACTTGACACCCACTTGAGAGAGGGATTCAACCTCCTGGGAGACGATTGATTTTGGAAGTCGGAATTCAGGGATTCCGTAACGCAGCACACCACCAAAGTCGTGGAATGCCTCAAAAACCGTCACCTGCACACCAGCCCGCGCGAGGTCGCCCGCGCAGCTGAGGCTGGCTGGACCGGAACCAATCATGGCAGCTTTGAAAGCAGTCTTGTTTGGAACTGCCTGAATTTCGGGCTCAGCAGCGGCAAGCGCATCTGAAACATAGCGTTCGAGCGCGCCGATGTTGATCGGTTTGCCTTTGCGGTGCAGGATACAAGCGCCTTCGCACTGATCTTCTTGGGGGCAGACCCGCCCACAAACGCGCGGCAGGGCATTGTCGGTTTTGATCAAGCGCCCGGCAGCAACCGGATCGCCAGCTTTGATCAATTGGATGAATTGCGGGATTTTGACCGAGACCGGGCAGCCATCCACGCAAAGCGGTTTGCGGCATTGCAAGCAGCGTTCAGCCTCAATGAGGGCTTGCTCGGGAGTGAAGCCGAGCGCGACCTCCTGAAAGTTCCGCACGCGTTCTCTTGCGGGCAGCTCGTGCATTATTTGGCGCTCTTTGCCCGACTGTGGCGTCTGCTCTTCCAGCAACTCGATCTCCAGGTCAGCAACCTGTGTGTCGAGACGGCAATCTTCGGGGTGGTTGTAGGTGCGATTGCGCTGGATCACGGTGTTGAAATCCACGAGGTGTCCGTCAAATTCGGGACCATCCACACAGGTGAACTTGACCTTGTCGCCAACCTGCACACGGCAACCGCCGCACATACCGGTCCCATCAACCATGATGGTGTTGAGGCTGACAGTGGTGGGGATGCCATAGGGTTTGGTAAGGTCCGCCACAGCCCGCATCATAAAGAGCGGTCCAATGGCAAGGATGTAGTCAAAATGCTCGCCGGCTTCAAGCAGCGTGCGAAGCTGGTCGGTCACAAAACCGTGCAGTCCGTATGAACCATCGTCTGTGGTGAGCAGCAGGCGGTCACTGACCTGTTCAAGTTCAGGTTTGAGGATGATGAGGTCGATGTTTCGGGCACCCACGATGGATGTGACGTGGTTGCCAGCCAATTTGAGCGCTTTGGCGACCGGGTAAGCAACAGCTGCGCCAACCCCACCGCCGATCACGGCAACTCTGCCGAAGTTTTCGATTTCGGAAGGATTGCCAAGGGGACCCAGGACGTCATGAATGGTTTCACCGGGCTGGAGGGCGTCAAGCATCATGGTGCTTTTTCCGACGGTCTGAACGATCAGCGTAATCGTGCCTGCTTCGGAATCGTGGTCAACTATCGTGAGGGGAACTCGCTCGCCGCCATCGCCGAGCCGCAGGATGACAAATTGACCGGCTTTGGCTTTGTGGGCAATGTGCGGGGAGTAGATGACGTACTGATTGATTTTTTCAGCAAGCAGCGTTTTTTGGAGAATCGTATTCAATTCATGCATGGAGGGTCGCCTGTGTGAACTTGTATTGGGATGGCATCTGGTTGAAAACTAATCAATGACTTTCAGACACCAGTAAAGAGCCTGGGTGTTATCGGAGCCGAATTTTAACTCCAGGCAATACCTGCCAGGCTGTAGGGCTTGTTCAGGTTTGAGGAGTTGCATATTGTTTTCTGCGGGGGTCGTGGTGTAGGGCACGGGTTCGCCTTTTTCGTTGATCACTTGCAACCTGTCAAGCGTGACGAAAAGATCGTTGATGATCACGGAGGGTTGTTTGTCTGACAGGACGGGGATACCATCCTCAGTTTCCGGGAGGCTGTAGAAAAGATCCATCTCAGCGAACTGACCTTCATTGAGCGCAAAGACGCCTTCTGAAGGGGGCTGGACGGACAGGATCGGGGTTGGACGCGTGAGGAAAGGAATGTCCACATTCAGCAAAGTGGTACCGATCAGGATGCCGATGATGATGAAGACGGTCAGGGTTAAACCATAAAGCAGAATGTCCAGGAACGGGCGGTGGGCTGCCGGCGCGGAAACAGGTTGAGCAGTGGCAACTGGTTGGGGGAAGACTGCGACAGGCTGTGGTTGCGGCGCAGGTCGGTCTGCATGGGCAGAGGCAGCGACGTTCGCAGCAGCCTGGGACGGCGACTTAAAAACGCCGATGGGTTTGGTGTAGTCCGAAAGCTTCTCGCCTGGTTTTGGGGGAATGTATTTTTTACGTTCAATGAAAGCCAGACCGCGTTGGGCAGGGCGGTTGGCAGGATCGATCTCGAGGGCTTTCTTGAGGAAGATAAGTTGTTTTTCTTCATCTTCAATGATGGCGGAAAGCCAGACCCAAACATTGGCGTTTTCGGGTTCCTCAACAATTGCATCCTTAAGATGCACCAGGGCTTGTTCCATCATGCCTGATTTTGCAGCGTCGATACCTTGTTGAAGTGATGAAGTCATGTCGGGTTCTCCTGTTAGACTTTTGGATTGCACATTTTATACCAGATAAAGTTTACCACAGGCAACTTATAGAGGGCAGATTATAATAACTTCCCGGAAAGGGAAAATGTCATGCTGATTGGATTATTGAGTGATACCCACAACAACCGACCCAGTGTGCGTTTCGCGCTTGATATTTTTGCGGCACTCGGGATCGAGACCATCTTCCATGCAGGGGATTTGATCTCGGCAAATTTATTGGATGAATTTCTGGAATTTTCTTTGTTTTTATCGTTTGGTAACGGAGACGATTCTTTGATGATTTCTTCCAAAGCCTCCCGGCTTTCGGAGCGGTTGCTGTGCGAGGACATTGTTGAGCAGACCCTGGCAGGCAAGCGGATCTGTATGCTTCATGGTGACTATAAAATAGAATTGGAGAACCGCATTGCAAGCGGTGACTATGACTTTGTCATCCATGGGCATACCCATCGTTACCGGGATGAGCGAGTGGGTTCGACCCGCGTGATCAACCCTGGGGCATTGGGCGGTAGGTTCATAGGTGAGCGGTCCTTTGCGACGTTGGACCTCACGAAGAATGAACTCCAGCGGTATTTTGTGCCCTGAGTTTGGAGCAGGGAACCACTTTCAAAAAACTCTTGCGAAAAGAGTGGGGAGCATGTATAATGCTTTTTCTACGGGGCGTGGCGCAGTCCGGCTAGCGTGCTTGCATGGGGTGCAAGAGGTCGAAGGTTCAAATCCTTTCGCCCCGACAGAAAAGACCCTTGGAGATATCCAGGGGTCTTCTGATTCCAGGAAAAGTTCCAAAGGTGATGTCGAATTAGGAAAATTATTGGTGGGAAACCTAACGGTCAGATGCCTCGCAGGGCCTGTACAAGCGACGATGTGGATGGGGATTAATAGTCCGGCGAGATCAGTGATTTTTACATGTAGGTCAGGTTCATATTTTGAAGCTGACGTCTTAATTAGTAGAAAATGACGTACCTAAAAAAATACAATTTGATGTCAGGTTGAACTGCGCAACCTGACCTACGACTTCAAACAATGAAGGATTTCTTAGATGAGCCTTGGGATGATGAGAACAATACTGTCTTGCACTCAGAAACAAGCATCTAACTTTTCAAAAATAAACCTGGCGGAGTGAGAGTATTCAATAAATAGAACTCATCCACCCGTAAAACGGATTTAGTAATCAGACGTAAATGTAGTGCTTGTAATTCAAATTTCCGCAAGCTATAATTTTGTCTACCACAGCTATCAAACAATTCTCACTTAACTGTGTCATGATGAGGTCAATATGAAGAAAATCTTCAACGTCATGGTCATGATTCTTGTGATAACAGTGACGTTATCTGCGCCGGTATATTCGCAGGCTCCGGAACCTCCGTCCAATAACGACGATGGTCTTATTGCTAACCCTGCTTTAACGCCCGATGATGGGTTTGTCCAATTTGAAGGTGTAAGTGGTGGCTCTCCTCAGGGACCTTCCTGGCAGGTGGAGAGGATCGACGACCGACATGTATTTGCCAATACAGCCCATCACAATTTGAAGGTTGATTCACTTGGCAACCCTCATATTGTGTACGGTGGGGATCACCTCTACCACACCTGGTGGAGCTCAGGCACCTGGCATACAGAGGTTGTGGATTCGGCTTTCAACGTAGGCAGTTATGCTTCCCTGGCGATTGATAACCAGGATTACCTACACATTGCCTATTACGATGCGGATAATAAGGATTTAAAGTATGCCCAGAACCGCATGGGGTATTGGTATGTCGTCACCCTGGTCTCAAGCGGGGACGTGGGTCAAGGAACGGATATCGGCGTTGATGCTTACAGAGACCCATATTTTGTTTATCGGGATAGCACCAATAGCCACCTTATGTTTGCCGCGTTGACCAATGGAAATATGGAAGACCCCCCAGAGAATATCAGCGGCACGAAATTACCAGGGGAGATGTTATCCATGGCGATGCGCGGACCGGGTGATATCCATGTGATATTCAATTCTGTATCTGAAGGGGGCGAAATCCTTTACACTTCTACCAAGCAAACGATACCTTGGAACCCCGATCTGATTTACGATGGAGATAGCCAAACAGGACAACACGCTGATATTGCACTGGACTCCTATGGCAACCCGCATGTTATCTTTGGTTTCTCAGATTCAGCCCTGGGTTTTGAAATGGCGCGGTACTTCGTTAGTACGAATTATGGTGTTAGTTGGAACACCAACTTGTTCGATGATTTTATTGATTTATACGTGCCCGATGGCTTGGCTTTGGCCTTAACCGCATCCAATCAGCCTATTGTTGCCTATCAACGTGGCGGCAGGTTATACAAGTACACATGGAATGGATCCAGTTGGAATAACGAACTGGTCGATCCGGTCTCCGGCACAGGCTATGCTCCCGCCATCGCGCTCTATCCGTCCACCACTGCCAATGCAGGAGCTCCGGCGTTTGTTTACTTTGACGATCCAGTCGCAAGGAATATCCATTTGAATTATCGCGAAATGTATTTGGGTTCCTGGTGGCCTGCGGATGGACCAGCACTTTTAGACCAATCCGAGAAAGTGGGCGGCTGCTCCACATCTCTCACTGGGCCAGACGGCAACCCATGGCTCATCTATTCCGGAGATACAACCGGGATGCTCTACTTCAAACGCTATTACGACGGGCAATGGAGCGCGTCGCAGGAAATTGGCAGCGTTTATAATGGAACCATTAATTGCTACCATGCTGCCGCCACAGGGGGAGGGAAAGCGGCGGTTTTATTTACCACTGAAAATGCCAATTTGCTGTATGTGACTATTACGTGTTCTGGACACAATTGTGTCATTTCGCCTTCCGTGATGATCGAGACAACCTTAGCAACTCCTTTGAATTTCATCGATTTGACTTTGGATCCCAGTGGGAATCCTCATATGGTCTATTTGGTCACCAGCGGTTCAAACCGACAAATGATTTATGTATATGATATAGGTTCCGGCTGGGTGGCGAAATTTGGACCGGTGATCGTTGCACCTTCCGCTTTATACCGTCCTCTTTCTATAAAGCGTACGGCGGGAGGTGTGCTGCATATCGCTTTTCAAAAAAATGCTATGTACGATTCCTTATATTATGTTACATTCGCGCGCGGCAGCTGGAGTGACCCATTGCGATTAGGTCAGGACGCCGACCAGGAAGAAATCTATCAAGGCATTTCCGTTTCTCTCGATCCGACTAGCAACCCCGGGGTGGCTTACATAGACAGCTTGGGCAACGGACAGATAAATCTGAAGCAACGCATATGCGATACCACTTGCACTTGGCCGGCTACGCCCTTTGTGGTTGATTCTTCGTCGACCGCTGCAGCCTTCCGCTATCCCAGTTTGTCAATTGATGCTTTTGGCAGTTACCGCTTGAGCTATGTTCAATGGAATGGCAGCACAAAATACCTGCAGTACGTCCAGGTGAGCGGATCGCAGAAAGTGTTTCATCCGATCGCTGTATATCCTGGGCTGGGTGATATGTCCTCTTTAGCGTTCTCGCCTGCCGGTTTGGGACGGGTCAGCTTTAACGACGCCACCAATGGCGATCTATTGTTTGCCTGGCAGGATACTCAGATCTTCCTTCCCGTAATAATCCGGTAAAGGAAAAGCTACCAAATCGTGAGTGGGGGCAGGTGTAGCGCAATCCAGACTACGATAACAAAGCCGGGTTCAATTTCGGAACCCGGCCTACGGAAGATTTATCCAACAAAGAAAAGATTTTGATGTCAGGTTGAACTGCACGACCTGACCTATGACTATTACTGTTCTATTCCCCAGAGATGATCAGGGGCATGAACATGTCAAAGTATATGGGCTCGACTAACTCAGCGACGGCGCAATTGGAAAGTTGGGAGAAGCAGACGGCTCCGGTTTCAGCAGCCTGGACTTTATAGAAATAGGGTTTGTCGAATTGGATGTTTGTGTCTTCGAAACTATTCGTGGTCACCTGGGCGACAGCAGTGAAGGTGCCTGCGCAGGTGGTGGAACTCCGATAGACGTTGTAAGCATCCGAGCCAACCACCTCAGGCCAGGTTAGAAGAATTGAATTGGTCTGTGGATTCGCCGTTATGATTGGGTCTGCCGCAAAGCACCTGCCGATCGGCAAAGCCAGGCTTGCGGCAGTGCCAATCCCAGCCTGCGCGATGGCAAAGGTCACTGGCTGGTTCATAGTGGCAATTCTGTCATTAGTGGTGTGATAGCTGGGGTTTCTGTCCCATCCAACGCAGCCATTGGGTAAATTTTCCAAACCATAGTTTTCCAGAACCTCTACGGCTCCTACACCTGCGTACCAGAATGGAGCGTGGTCAGAAGAACCTGTCGCACCGCTGGTGAGATAGTCGTAGGTCAAATTGAGACCGTAATTAGTATTGACATTGGTAAAGCAAGTTCCAACCTGGTTCGAACTTGCCATTGTGCCCACGTGCAGTTCGAAGCAGCGGTCATTATTACTATCGTAGCCAAACATGTCCAGGTTGACGACCCCGACAATGTCATCCATTTCCGCTGGATGGTCAGCCACGTAGGCGACACTGCCGAGCAGCCCTTGCTCTTCGCCGGTAAAAAAGATGATCTTGATGGTGCGGTCAAATTTGTAAAAACGGAACAAGCGAGCGGCTTCCATCAGGGCAGCTACACCGCTGGCGTTATCTTCCGCGCCGGGCGCATTTGTGTTAGCAGAACCTGATGTACTGTCCAGATGAGCGGTCATCAGGATGATCTCGTCCGCATTGGTTCCATGACCAGGGATGGTGACGAATTTATTCTTCCAACTAGCGGCTTGATCGAGGAAACTCAAATCTTCAATTGGCGCGAGAAGTGAATCGCTGTTGGCTATCCATTCTCTGATGACATCCGCCTTGTTTTGAAAAACCAGTAAAGATGAATAGGAGTGATCGGTCAGGGAGGTTCCTTCGAGGTATCCAAAACTCAGCAATTGTTCCCGCAAGTATGGGTAGGCAAGGGCGTTTACGTTCAAATTGAATAATTGTGGGGAGTAACGTGTGAGGATCTTCCTCTGAGCGGTGCCAATCGGCACGAAATCTTCCCCGCTAAAGTTGCGAATCCATTGCACAACCGAGTCTTGTGTGACCTGGTTGAGGATCTCCAGGACGGTTGGGTTGGGTGGGCAGGTTGGGGTCTGACTGGTAACGGATGTAGTCGGAATGGAAAACAGCAGGACAATTGTGATGACGAGTAAAACCAACCTTGTTTTTTTCATGCGCATCCTTTGTGGAAAGAGTTTTTAGCGAGTTTTACACCATTCCGTAAGCGTAAAATGTCGGGATGAAAACGGTGGCTTCCCCATCCAGCCAGGATTTGAGAGCCCGCGCCTTCATCGCCAGGATTTCATCCACTGGAACCAAACCTCCGAGATCGAAGGCGATGATGTCCCATTCTTTTTCAAAAACGTCTCTTTCAGGCAAACGCCACTGCCCGGCAAGCAAGCCGAGTTGGACATCCTTTAATCCGATGGTACGGAAGATGTGCCCCAGTTTGCGACCCATACTGAGGTCGATGCCCTGGAATGCGAGCGAGCGATTTTGAATTTTGCCTATTTCCTGGAATACCTGTGGATAATCAATACGTGAATGATAATCGGGCTCAGCAAAGGCGATCACATAGCCTCCGGGCTTGGTGACGCGCGCCATTTCAGCGACCACCTGGGCAGGGTCGCGCACCCAGAGCAAGACATAATGTGTGACCGTCAGGTCAAATTGGTGCGCTTTAAAGGGCATGCGGTGGGCATCTGCGTTGAAAATGGTCGGTTTTGCATGATGAAGTTTGGAAAACTGGCAGTTTTCAAGGTCGAGGTCCAATCCCGTTACCTGCAAGCCGCGACCTACATATTCATCCAACAGTGCCCCGGTGCCAATTCCAACATCCAAAAGCGATTGACCAGGCAGGGCGTTCACTCTGCCAAAAATGTGGTTGCGTAAATTTTGGGTCCAGGATGACTGAAGTTGGTAACGTTCATGCCAGTCGGATATTTTCAAGCAGCACCTCCAGCGATCACGCGGGACCAAAGGCTAGACCATTCTTCGCGAAGCAAATTGCCGTAGGTGTTTTGGCTGCCAGCAGAGTCCGCGAGGCTGCCATCAGGTTGGATCACAAAATGCGTAGCAGGCTGGGTGTCCGGGTCCCAGACGCTGAAAAGAACTTCCGGGGTGTGGGGGTGATAGGTGAGGGGCATGTCATCCACGAAGGCGACGCCACTTTCGCTTAGTTCGCGCTGCAGTTGGTAGGTGTGGGCGTGGGATTGCGTGTCTTCGGGGAGAAAATTGAACGCATTGACACCAAGAGCTTGCAGTTTACTGATCAATTCATGGTAATCCCGATCGGAATGAATCGGCATGCGAAGGCAGGTGAAAAGGTCTTGATCCAGGATGTTTGGCAAGTCCTGCAGGTCAGCCGGGCTTGAGGGATCCAGGCTAAAAGTAAGGTGATCCAAGCCGGCTTCGATCAAAGGTAATAAGAAAGCAGGATCTTTGAGTTTGGTGTCTGAGGATACCAAACCGCTGACAAGACCGAGCTGCTCCGTGAAGGCCATGAGTTCAACCAGATCTGCGCGAAGGGTGGGCTCTCCACCAAAAAATACCACGTGGGGGATGCCGGCGTTGAAGAGCTTGGTAAGCAGCGTTTTCCAATCCTTGGTTGTGAGTTCATTCGACGCAAATGGTTCGGTTTTAGCATCGGCCAAACTGCGGTAAGTGAGGCAACAATCGATGCGCAAGGGAGCAGTGAGATTTTTTTCGAAGACATGCGACTCAAAACCGATGGTTGCAGACGGAGAGAGATCATTCTGGCGACCGAGATAGAGTATCTGGTCGATGAAAAGCTGAACATCCCGCATTAAAACGTCCCGTGAGACTTCATAACGTTCGGTTATGGCATCCACGATTTGGACGTTATCCTTGCCCTGGATCAAATAATAGGCGAATTCAGTGGCAGTCTGATTGAGGTGTAATACCGTGGCAGCGTTGACGACCAGGATGCCTTCGCCGTCCGGTTCAACCCGTAGGTGCAGGCGGAATTGGTCAGGCAAACCTGCTGCCGTGTGATAAGTGTAAAAACCAGGAGATAAACGTTCAACATCAACCTGCTTTGCGCGTAGTAATGACATTTTTGCAGCCATAATTAGCTCCTTCTCAACACAAGATCACGGTAAATCGGCTGTGGATTTTGGTGCTCACGAGCCAGTGGGCAGCCACCACCGCATTCCGTGAAAAAGTCGCAGGTTTTACACGCTTGCGGAACGTCTTTGCGTTGGCGCAAAGAGAGGGCAAGTGGGTGTTCCCAAATAGCGGACCAGGGAGAAGTCAGGATATCCCCCAATGGTTCGTAGTACGACTGGCAGGGGATGACCTGACCATCCGGTTCAATGCACATGTTGTAATAGGCGGCGGTGCAGCCTTTGATGCCAAGGTCGAGCTGGAGAGGATCGAAGTGACAATACTGGGTGGGGGTGTACCAGATCAGGCGCTGACCGCTCTTTTGGGTGAAATCCGTCGCAATTTCAAGCAATGGTGGCAGATCCTGTTCCTTGAGACCGGTATTGACCGTGCTGCCCTTGCCGGAATAGATCAGGGCGTTTAATCCTACCGTAGGAACGCCAAGATCCCGCAGAAAAGTGAGCAGCTCAAGCAGATACGTCTCGTTATTCTCGAGCAGCGTGGTGTTGGTCATCAGATAGAGCTTACTGTTCACGGCGTTGCGAACACCCTCAACAGTTTGCTCCCAGGCTCCCTGGCTACGCACCATCTGGTCGTGTACTTCGGGGCGGTTTGACTCAAGGGTGATCTGAACATGGTCCAGCCCTGCGTCAACAAGCCCAGCTACGTAAGCGGGATCGGATAACTTGCGACCATTGGTGTTGAGCCCAGCCACCAACCCGGTTTGTTGGGCATATGCGACCAATTCCATCAAATCCGTGCGCAGGGTGGGCTCGCCCCCTGTAAAGACAACGTGCGGGATTTTAACGCTCCAGATTTTGTCCAGGATGGCTTTCCAACTCAGGGTGGGGAGTTCGGGGTAATTGCGTGCACGGGCATTGTAGCAATGGGCGCAATCGTTGTTGCAGCGGTAGGTGACCGCGAGATCCATGCGGTAAGGCGCGCTCAATTCCTTGCTAAAAGGCAAGTCCATCTCAAGGCCAAGGTCACAGATCGGGCATAAACCTGATTTTTCAGCAATGAGTGCCTCAATGCGCGCACGCGTCTCGAAGTAGTCCTGTTTTATCTGTTTGGAAGAGGCATTGAAACGAGTTTGCAGAGCTTGTAAGGCGGCTTTCTCATCAACTTTTTCGAGGGTGAGGTAAGCCATAAAGAGCGCGGTAGGGTTGAGGTGGATGACACGCGAGGCATTGACAACCAGTAGACCACTCAGGTCTGGATCGACGCGCAAATGAACGCGCGACTTGGAGTCGGCATCCACGAGGTCGTATTGGTACATACCTTCGCTAAGCGGTCGCATCATCAAATAATCCAGGCGTGGAGCGGTTAACGACCGCCGCCAGCACACGCGCAAGCACAACCAGCGCAAGCGCAGGCACAGGCGCAGGAATGACCACCGCCACTGCCGCGGAAGCCACCGCCACCGCTACTCGGCGTGCTGACGGGGATCGGATTGGTGCGATTTGTGACGGACGAGGTAAAGTCCGTTACATTACCGATTACACCGGCAGCCATGTTGGATGCGCCAGTTACCATGGAAGCGGCAAAATCAGCACCTGGCAGGCTGGGTAAACTAACGGAAGGACGGCTTCCACCGGAACCTGAGCTTGTGACAGTTGGAGCTGCCAAACCTCCACCACTGCCGCCACCGGTGCTCATCACAGGATGGTAAGTCGGGTCGTAACGGGGCCACCAGGTTGGAACATAAACGGGTTGCCCGGTGAAGGTGCGTTCGGTTCGGTCGTTGAATTCTTTGTCGAGCATGGTCCACTCGAGGGTGTGGTCGTATTGCGCACTCTTGATATCCGGCGTTTGTGCGGTTTCAACCGCTTCCCAAGCCCGGCGGATAATGTCTTGGTAGTAATCCTTGGTTTCCTTCGAACTAAAACCTTTCATTTTGTCTGCGACGGATTTCACCAGGTCGATCATGAGCGATTTAATGCCCGCACGGCGTGTGGCTTTGTTTTCATCTTTAAATGATTCAAGGAAAGCCTGCTCGTATGGGTAAAGACCTTCTGGCAGGATGTCCACGATTTCAATTTTGAGGGGATCGCGTGTGGTCACCGTGACCAGTTCTTTTTTCAACAATCCGAAGAGGATCATCGTCAGGATTTTATCGAGAGGTTCTTCTAGCAAAATGCCAGCCTCAACGGCTGTGAGACCGCGTTTGATGCCCTTTCCTTCGATTGAAATCTTCGGAGGGAGGTATTGCATCTTGCGTTTGTCGGTTTGTTTTTTACCCTGGATTATTACGAAAACGAAGAAACCGATAAAAAGCAGCGGGAAGAATGCACATCTGATAGTGTTCCACAACCCGGATAAGAACCCGCCGACCGGAGAAGTGTTTGTGCCGGTTGAGCCGCCATCATTTGGGATAGTTGGCTCAGTGACCAAAACTCCAGCTGGGATGGCAGAAGCAGGGAAAGCGGCGCCGAATGAGTAAATGCTATGAACGTCTGCGTTGGTGGTGTACCAGGAGTAGTTGACCCGACCATCGGTGGTCATGGTTGCTTCTGGCGCACTTGCGCCTGGCCAACCGGAGGGTTCATAATAGACTCCCTGCTCAGCTCCGACTGCTGGAGGCAGGATGATGGTCATGCGGTATGCCGTGTTTTGGGATCGGTCATACTGTGAGTCAAAGTAGTTCGGGACAAAGAGGAAATTGGCAAAATCCGTACGATCTCCATTGTCATAAACAGACAATACTCCCTCCACACCGTAAACCCAGGCAGTGACAATACCAGATTGCCCAGGCTGGATTGCGTATTTTCCAAGCGCAAGCTCTGCTCCCTGGACGTACGCTGAGTCGTTCACTTCAGGCATCGCGGTGCCGTTAACTTCAGCTTTGATGTTAGAAAGCTTGTATTGGGTGGTTGGTAAACCAAGGTCAACGTACTCGATCGCGTGACCTGAAGGATCGTTTTGAAAAGCCATGTAGTAATAGAGCGTTAGCGTACCGTCTGCTTCGAGATACGCTTCAACTTCATATGCTGTGAGACTGAAGCGGTAATCCTGTGCTTGAACCGATCCGTGTGGGATCAGCAGCAGCAGAATGCCCAACAACAAGAAAATTCGCTTAATTGTTTTCATTTGCTTACCATTTTGGTTCTTCAGTTACCTGATAGGTTGTTCCACAGCTGTGGCATTGCACCGTGACCGCGCCGTTGACAAGTTTCATGTCGTCCGGAGCAAGCGGAGCGCCACAGGATTGGCATTTGATAGTATCCATCTTCACATTACCGGGAAGATCGACATTGAGAGTCACATTCTGGACAGTCTGTTTGGAGGCTGCTGCCAGGCGAACACCGGCAAAAATCAGCCCAAACCCCAAAATCAGACCGATAATCCCGTAAAGGATCCAGGAAGCGGAACCGCCTTCACCACCTGATCCGAGCAGAAGCAGGAATGAAAAAACGATGAAGATTGCCGCAAGTATGTAGGAAATAACGCTGCCAGCTTTCATAGGAACTCCTTGGTTCTATTGTTTTGTTTTGAGCATAACACTACGCGTCAGACAAAACCCTATATAATATGCTTACTTATGATGATAACATCAAACACATCATCTGAATTTATATTATAGTAAATTTTTATAAAGGGTCCTATGGAAAAGTCATCAATGCCAGAAGTTGTTATCGCAAGACTGCCCGTCTATATCCAGAAACTCAACCAATTAGTTCGCGAAGGTCGGGAAAATGTTTCATCGCAGGAGATGGCAGATCACCTCGGCATGACCTCAGCCCAAATCCGAAAGGACCTGTCATTTTTTGGAGCGTTCGGCAAGCAGGGAACGGGCTACAACGTCATCAATTTGCTCGAATCACTGCGTAGCATTCTAAACCTGAACCAAATCTGGGAAGTTGTGCTGGTGGGTGTTGGGAATCTTGGTCAGGCATTGTTGAGTTACCAGGGTTTTTCTCAAAAGGGGTTTGAGATCGTAATGGCTTTTGACAACAATCCCAAGGTGATTGGTCGTAATTTTGCGGGTATCGAGGTTCAGGATGTAACACAAATGCAGAATCACATCTGCCCACGCGGTATTCCGATTGCAATCCTGACGGTGCCGGCTGGGCAGGCGCAAGAAATGGCAAATCAACTGATCCGGTGTGGGGTGAAGGCAATTCTAAATTATGCGCCTGTTACGCTTAAGGTACCTGAAGAGGTCAGACTCGCCAACATCGACCCTGTCTTGAGCTTACAAACAATCACTTATTACTTATAAACGGTAAGTTTAGCGACCCTGGTTACGCAGAATGACTTCCAGGATTGAGAAGCCTTTGGCGGCACCTTCAACGGTGCAGGTAACCGGGTTTTCTACCACATAGGCAGGAATGCCAAGCGCGACAGTCAGGTATTTATCGAGACCTTTCAGCAAGGCTGTGCCTCCGCAAAGCGCGACACCGCGATCGATGATGTCAGAAATCAACTCGGGAGGTGTTTTTTCAAGCACACGCCGGATTGCTGAAACGATTTCTTCCAAAGGAGGCTGTAAGGCTTCAACGATTTCGTTGGTGGTCAGGCTGGCAGGTTTCGGTAGACCAGATACCTGATCCTGCCCCTGGATTTCCATGGTTTTTTCATCCTGAGTGGAGGTGGCAGCGCCAATGTTGAGTTTGAGCTGTTCAGCCGTAGGTTGACCGATGATCAAACCGAACTTTTTGCGGACATAATTGATGATGGCCTCGTCCAGCTTAAGGCCGGCTGTGCGATTCGTTTCTGCGCTGACAATTCCCGTCATGGAAACAACCGCAGCTTGTGTAGTGCCCGCACCAAGGCAGATTATCATATTGCCAGTCGGGGTGTTGATCGGGAGGTCCACGCCGATGGCAGCTGCAAGGGGTTGGGGGATGATGTTTACTTCGCGTCCGCCCGCGCCCAGACCGGCTTCAACAACTGCACGTTTTTCAACGCTGGTAACTCCGTAGGGTGCAGTGATGAGCAGACGGGGCTTGAAAAACAGGGTCGGACCCGTAACTCTCTTGATTATTTCGCGCAAAAAAATCTCGGTGAGCTCGTACTCGGCAATCACACCATGGCGCAACGGGCGAATGACCTCAATTGATTCAGGGACGCGTCCCATCATGCCGAGGGCGGTGGTGCCGTATTCGACCAGCTTCATTTCGTTGACGACAATTGCAACCACGCTCGGTTCTTGCTGAAGGATCTGATTCCCTTCCGCAATTTGCGTGTTGAAAGTGCCGAGGTCAATGCCTAATTCCCGAGAAAGTCCCATGTTTTATCCAATGATTCAATAATTTTCTATTATTCATTTTACCATCTCTACGAGTGGAAAAATGCAAGCTTAGAAATGGTCAAAATACTGAAGGGCAACCCGGAGCTTTGATTCGACGTCGTCAGGTGTCTCCTTGGGCAAGCTTTGCAGCGCAGTTTGGGCTTCGACCACGCTATATCCAAGGGAAATCAATGCATCGACAACGGCATCATCCGCATCGGTGATGCTGCGAATGGACAACCCATCGCTGTCAGGCAGTTTTCCCTGCATCTGGATGATGATCTTCTGAGCTGTCTTCTTTCCGATACCTGGCACACGGCTAAAGTAATCTGGTTTCTCGCTCAGAATAGCAGAGCGGATGTTGTCAATGGAGAGGCTTGAAAGAATCGCCAGTGATAATTTTGGACCGATTCCACCAACCGCCAGAAATTGCAGGAAAAGCTGCTTTTCTTCAAGGCTGGAAAAACCGTAGAGCGATATATTGTCTTCACGGACAAGCATATAGGTATAAAGGTAAAGTAGATTACCTGCTTCGGTTTCGCCCAAAAGCGGTTTTGGAACAAAAACCTCAATTCCTATGCCGTTGATGTCTATCACGACCGTCTCTTTGGTCAATTGAACTACTTTTCCGGATATCGATGCGATCATGAAAGCCTCCGTTGGTTATGACGGTCTTGATAGATTTGGTAAATCATGACTCCTGCCGCGACAGAAATGTTGAGCGAGTCGCAGGCGCCTTCCATTGGGATTCGCAGAACCTGAGAGCATAATGAAATGTATTCATCAGAAAGCCCCTGGCGTTCACTGCCCAAAAGCAGGAGGACTGTAGCTGGAAAAGAGACTTCGAATGCGGAGGCGGCAGCTTTATCGGAGGTGCCAATCATTACCAAATCTTCACTGCGCGTCAAAAAAGCCTGTAAAACAAGTAAATCTGCGCGATAGTGTGGAATAGTAAAAACAGAGCCCATGGAAGCTTTAACGGCGGCAGGATCATAAGGGTCTGTGGAGTCGTCCAACAAGATCAGCCCGCTGGCGCCTACCGCGTCGCAAGTGCGCAGGATGGTGCCGAGGTTGCCCGGATTTTGGATGGATTCGAGCGCTACCCAAAATGAACCCGGCAGCGCAGTAGTCGCGCCAAGATCGGACCAGTTTTGGGCGATCAGAGCCGCGATACCCTGGGGCTTCTCCTTGCGGGCAAGCGTGGCAAAAACGGATGCGCTTAGTTCTAAAACCGGGACTTTGCGGTCCCTGGCAAGCTCAATTAGCGATCGCCCGTAATCACTGACCAGGAGTTCAGGCGCGATCAGGAGTTCGTGGATTTTCGCGTTGGAATCGAAAGCTTGCCCGACTGCCTTGAGCCCTTCCGCCAGAAAATTGCCACTAGCGCGGCGATCCTTTGCCTGCTCCAGCTTTCGCAAGGCTTTGATATGGTCGTTGGCTGAACTGGTGATCATCTGGCTATTCCATCAGCCTGCGCAGGTTGAGGTGGCTGGCATGGCACAAGGCAACGGCAAGCGCATCCGCAGCATCATCGGGCTCAGGAATTTCGCACAGACCTAAAAGCAATTGCACCATCGTTTGAACTTGTTTTTTATCCGCCCTGCCACTCCCCGAGACGGATTGTTTGACTTCGTTGGGTGTGTACTCAGCCAGGGGCAGATTGTGTTGGGCGAGGCAAAGGGTCGCCACGCCGCGAGCCTCACTGACCGCCATTGCCGTGGTGATGTTGCGCTGGAAAAAGAGTTTCTCCATGGCGGACTCGGTTGGGCGGTGAGTCTCTATCAACGCAGACAACCTCTCGTAAAGAAAAATCAAACGGCTGGAGGTTGAGCTCACAGCCGTTGAATCTATGACTTCGTAGTGAACCATTTCTGGTTCATTGCGCTGATCGAGGCGAATGAGACCGATGCCGGTGCGAGTAAGTCCTGGATCGATACCCAAAATCAGCATTAAGGCTTAATTTTCCTCCAACCTATCGTAATCCTCGTCCGTATATTTGAGGTTGGTGTAAACATTCTGAACGTCATCACTTTCCTCAAGCGCGGAGATGACTCTCAGCACTGCGAGGGTTTGATCAGGGTCGAGTTCAATTTCCTGTTGGGGGATCATACGTACGCCAGCGTCTTCAGTTTTCAGTCCAGCGTTAGCCAGGCTGTCATGGATCGCTTTGAAGGTATCTGCAGGACCAACAATCTCGATATAACCGTCTTCTTCAGTGACATCATCAGCGCCGGCATCAAGGGCAGCTTCAAAGGCTTTGTCGAAGTTTTTCCCGTCCGATTTCACGGTATAGATTGCCTTGCGATCAAATTGCCAACTGACTGAACCGTTGCTTGCCAGGTCGCCGCCGCCTTTAGAAAGGATGTGGCGCAGATCGGCAACAGTGCGGTTGCGGTTTTCAGTGACGCATTCGATAACAGCCGAGGCGCCTCTGCCAAGGTAACCTTCGTAGGTGATCTCGAGCAGTTCGGTTCCGTCTTTGTCATCGCCGGTACCCCGTTTGATAGCACGTTCTATGCTGTCTTTAGGCATGTTACCCGCTCTTGCGCGTTCGATGGCAAGCTCGAGTGAAACGTTCATGGAGGGGTCGCCGCCGCCATTACGAGCGGCAAGGGCGATTTCGCGGGCGAGTCGGGTGAAGATTGCGCCTTTTTTGGCGTCTGCAGCACCCTTTTTGCGTTTAATCGTGGACCAATGGGAATGTCCTGACATAAAAAATCTCCTTAATTCTGAATGAAAAGCTAAGCAATTAACTATATCATAAAGTTTTACTCGCGGGGAGGAAATGGAGTGTGCACATCAGCAAAATTGACTTTATTTGCTGTACTAAAGTATTAGGAAAACTTCATAAAAAATAGACCAAGGCCGAAAAAGAATTATGATTTTTCCGAATCTGTGGACTTGGAGGAAAAATGCCTCAGTATTTTAGCTTCAAGCCGGGTTTTGCGGTGCAAAAGAGAAGCAGCCAAAGTGGGGTCGGAGCATATGGATAACGCTTGGTTTGTGCAATGCAACGCAGAATCGTAATCCCGTCTCTGGTGTTCGAACACTTTTGTCAGTTCGATTAAGCCGTCGATGGAACCTAAAGAGGCGGCTTCTTGCCATAAAGCACAGGCTTCTTCCAGATTCCCCTTGCGTTTCTGAAGTCCTGCCCTCAGGAGAAGGCTCTTTTGGCGGTCTTTTTCTGCCAGCTGCTGCAATCGGTCTGATGAGTACACCTGGTCGGCTAATTTGTCGCGCTCAAGAATTTCGAGCACACGTCCGACTGAAAGCAAATCTCCTGGGTCGGTGAAGCGTTCGTCGGATGGATCTTCGAGGATAGCAGCCAGCCAGCTGAATAGCGCAGAAAGGCTGAGCACGTCAATTTCGTTGTGATAAAAGATGCCTGGCATATGGGTGGCATCGCCAGTGAAGAGATACTCACGATAGAAATCTGGCACCAGGTAGCCAGGTATATCATCCTGTTCGCGTTGAAATCCAAGCACTTGTGTTTCGATATTCCCGAGGTTGCATTGACCCAGTCGGGATTTCCAAATCCGACGGGTGAAGGGCAAAAGGTCAAAATGGGTGGTTCCGGTAAAAGGGTTCGAAAGGCGCTGCATGATGTAGCGGGTGTTGATGATTGGCAGGTCAAAAGCTTTGCCATTGTAGGTGACGATGGCTTCCACGCCTTCAACAAACTCCGACAGAGCTGCCATTTGGGCGGTTTCTTCGGCTGGATTGCGGACGAAGAATTGTTCAACCACGAAATTGTTTTCAATGAACCGACCCGCGCCGATCATGAATGGCATGGTACCCGTTCCACCGGAGAGCCCCGTTGTTTCGGTATCGAGAAAGACCAGGGATGTGAGGGCCGGTGTGGCAGGCGCTTTTGCCCATTGTGCCAGCCACTCGTGGGAGGTCAGCGGCTTCAGTGGCAAGTGACCATGCTGACGATCTTCAGGGTAAGTGTGGTTGAGCGAAAATACCTCGCCGAAGATGGTGCTCACATTTCGACCAGGCACCAGGTCTTCAATAGGTTGTGGTTTGCCTGATTTAGCCTGGAGTGGTTGGGAGACACCCAGTTGGACGCCAAGGCGCTTGAGTCTTTCGGAAAGATTGTTCCAATCACTCATGGAGCAACCCCCTCAACAAAGCCAGCGATTCGCGCTTGCTGCCGTAGCCATCCTCGCCGAATGGACCGACGCAAGCTGGGCAGCCATCCTCGCAGGGGCAGTCACTGATCATTTCAGCAGCCCGAGCGAGCCAAAAGGCGTGGTCCTCGAACAATTGACGCGAAAGCCCCACACCACCGGGAATGGTATCGTATACCAAAATTGCCGGTTGGCCGTCATTCAGGATTGATTTTGGTTCAGAAAGCATGGCGATATCGGCATCGTCACACATGATGAGTAAAGGGGCGATGTTGCGCAAGGCGTGGCGCGCGCCAGCCATGCCAGAAATGACCCGCACACGTGTTTCGACCACAGTATGGCATTTGTGGCATAGGGTGACCAGGTTGGATGGTGCGTTTGCTTGCAGCGGGTCTGCGAAGGTTTTAAAGGGTTGAATGTGGTGTACGTGCAATTCGCCAGACGCGAAGGTTTGATGGCAGCCGGCACATTTGAACTGATCCCGCGTAAGGATCTTTTGCCTGAGGGCAGACCAACCCGGACCGTAATCGTTTGGGTCGGAATTCCAGAGGGAAAGCTCTCTCAGGTGATTTACCAGGTTTTCGCCAATGGAGAACCATGCGCCGTCGGTTTCCAGACCGCGCGCGGGCAGGTCCAGCGGCAGGCGTTCGAGCGTCTCGTTTGTCTGCCAACGGATCTTGCGGAATCCTTCCACACGGATCGATAGGGAAAGCGGTCCGCTACTGATATGGGAGGAGCCAACTGGTTGATTTGACCGTTCCTGGAAGTTTTCGATGGTGGTTTTAATCGTCGGCAGGGTGTAGTAGTCAGGTTGGGCAGGCTTGAGGTGGCATTCCCCTTTAGCCAGGTCGAGCTCCTCAACGAGGTAAGTTTCAGCCTCATGCAGATAAACCGCCTGTGGATGAACCAGCCATTCAGCACTGTGGGCATCCATCTGACCAATTAGGGTAGGTCTGTCAGTGCCCTCAACCAGCAGGGAAACCAGTTTAGGCGTTGAAGAACGCAAGGAGATCTCAGCTGAAGGGTATGCGTCTGCAACCCAATAATGCATTTCATTGCGGGTAAGGATTTCGCCCGTCGCACTCATTGCCTGGAATATTTCTCTAAGGTTCCCTGAATCAACTGGGCCGAAATTTTCTTCCGGCGCAAAAGGCAGTTCAAAGGTGGCACAGCGCAGATGTTGATAGAGCACTAGCAGATTGTTTGGATCGACAAGTGCTTTTTCGGGCGAATTACTGAGATACTCTGGATGGCGCGCCAGGTATTGATCCATGGCGTCGTTAGTGGCAACCATTAGGGCGAGAGAATCCTGCTGCTTCCTGCCGGCACGTCCTGCCCGCTGCAAAGTCGTGGCGATGGAACCGGGGTAGCCGACCAGAACGACTGATTCGAGCTCGCCGATGTCGATGCCAAGTTCAAGGGCGGACGTGGCTACCACCAGGCGAACGCTACCGTTTTTAAAACCCTGCTCAATCTCGCGCCGATCGCTTTTCAGGTAGCCGCTGCGATATCCGCGTACTTTCGGACGCAATTGGTATGGCAACTTCTCGAGCAGATAGGTAAGCAGCATTTCAACTGTGCGCCTTGTCCGGGCAAACAGGAGGGTTTGACGGTTGGCTTCGAGTAGTGTGAGTCCAAGATTGACACCGGTTTGCACGCTGGATTTACGCAAACCAAGTTTGGCGTCGACAAGCGGTGGGTTGTAGAGCAGAAAGTGTTTTTCACCGTGAGGAGCACCACTTTGGTCGATCAGGCTTACCCGGTCGTCGATAAGCACTTCAGCCAACTCCACCGGATTGGCGATGGTGGCTGAGGTTAGGATGAATTTGGGAAAAGCGCCGTAAAACGCTGCGATACGCTTCAGGCGGCGCAGCAGATTGGCAAAATGAGAGCCGAAAATGCCGCGGTAAGTATGCATTTCATCGATGACCACCAGGCTCAGGCCCTGGAAAAATGGCTGCCAGATGGCGTGGTGGGGCAGGATGCCTTGATGGAGCATATCGGGGTTGGTCAGCAGGAACACCGACTGCTTGCGCATGGCAGAGCGCATATGCTGCGGAGTGTCGCCGTCAAAAATGTTGGCGGGAATTGGTTTTTTGGATGGAATGGCTCGGGTTAACGCATCCAGGCTGGCAAATTGATCCTGGGTCAGTGCTTTGGTCGGAAAGAGGTAAAGAATGCGCGCGTTGGGATTGGCAAGCGCTTGCTGGACCGCGGGCAGGTTATAGCAAAGTGTTTTACCGCTGGCTGTGCCTGTGGAGATGACTAGGTTTTCTCCGTTATGCGCTCGCTCAACTGCCTCAGCTTGATGAGAATATAACTGCGTTATTCCAAGCGTGTTTAGAGCGGTTTGAAGGCGGGGATCCAGCGAGGTGGGGATTGGTGTGCTGACTGCTTCGCGTGCAGCCGTTACCTGCCAGTAAGCAACGTTTTCACGAAACCCCTGGTCTTGCTGCCATTGATCGATCAGAGAGCGAATGCCAGCACTGCCTTGTTGCTGCCGCAGGTCATTTTCCAAGGCGCGCTTTCTTCTTTGAGGCTTGTGAAACCAGAAAGTCCATGATCGGGTTAGCCCAGTTGCCCAGACGCGTAGCAGCAAAATAAGTCAGTTTTGCAGAAAATCCTGGCACTACTTTGTACTGACCCCGAGCCACTGCTTTCAACGTCACTTCGGCGACCATTTCCGGCTGTACGGGTTTATCAGAGCCTGCCAATTCACGCGTCTCAAAAGGTTTGTATTGATCTTCCCAGGCAAGTTGAGGCGTGGCGGTGTCCGGAGGGTAGACTATGCTAACTTTTATGCCTTTAGGTTTAAGCTCTGTTCGAAGGGCATCAGTAAAACCCTTTATCGCAAATTTTGCACCTGAATAAGCGGTGTAACCAAATACCCCAATCACCCCAGCCATGGAGGAAAAATTCACGATGTGTCCAGAACCCCGCTCAATCATTCCTGGTAAGAGAACTTTGACTGTATTCACGGTTCCGTGATAATCGATATCCATTGTCCACTTGTAGATATCAAGGGGCAATTCTTCGACATAACCCGGGCGGGCAACACCGGCACAATTAATCAAAATATCCGGTGTTTCGTGGTTGCGAACATACTTTTCGTGCAGCACCATGAGTGTCTGTGCGTCAGTTACATCGGCTGAAACAAGCTTGACTTTGGCTTTTGGGAATTTTTCAAGGAGTGAATCTTTAGCTTCCTTAAGTTTCTCATAATCCCTTGCCAGAAGGATAACCACGGCGTCCATCTCAACCAGGGCACTGGCGATTGCGAAGCCGATCCCGCTGGATCCGCCGGTTATCAGCACTGATTTACCGCGAAAGTAGTCTTCGGTTCTCATGAATGCCCGCAACTTGAGCAATTTCCAGATTGGCAGGAGCCACAGGAAGAACTGCTATTTGTCAGGCTTTTCCCTGAACTCACAGCGTTCACCAGTGAAAGCTGCCTGCGGGAGTCAGCTTTCCCACAGCTCGGGCAGGAGATGGGTTGATCTGCCTGGCTGAAGGGGCGTAGTGTTTCAAAGCTCTGTTTGCATGATTGGCAAACATATTCATAGAGAGGCATAGTTTTCCTTATCGATGGTAGCGGGCGCGAATTGCCGGTACAAGATATTCAGTGAAGGCTCGGTCAAGCCCGTAATCCGGCTGCCAACCCCAATCCCGTTGGGCAGCAGAGTCATCAATGTCGGCAGGCCAGGAGTCAACGATGCTTTGGCGATGGCAGTCCGCCTCAAAATGAATATCCGCCTGTGGAAACGCCTTGAGAGTCAGGTCGTAGAGTTCTTGTGCAGTAGGACTGAAACTGGTGACATTGTAGACCGTCTGCGTGAGAGCATGCCTGGGAGCTTCCATGAGCGTGATCAGTGATTTGACTGCGTCGGGCATAACCATGAAAGGCAGGCGGGCATCCGGTCGCACAAAACAACAGTACGAAACACCTTTGGCTGCAGCGTGGAGCATCTCGGGACCATAATCGCTGGTGCCGCCTGTCGGAACGGTTTCAGAGCTGATAAGCCCCGGAAAACGCAAGGCTCGGAAATCGAGCAATTCATCTGAACTCGCATTACACGCAAGTTGCTTGTAATGCCTGCTGTAGTAACGGCCAAGGTGCTCGCAATAGAGTTTGTTGATTCCGTACATGGTGGTAGGCAAGGTGAATTGGTCTTCACGGACCTTGCCTGCCGCTTGTTTAGTCTCAATATCTGGCAGACCGTAGGCAGCTATGGAACTGGGATAAATAAACTTGACAGGCACGCAGTCGCGCCTGGATTGGGCTTCGGAAAGGCGCAACAGATTGAGGGTGCCTTCGACGTTGATCTTGTGGGCGAGTTCCGGGTTCAGTTCTGCTTTGGAGGAGAGGATCGAGGCGAGGTGGAAGATAACACTGAAATGGTACTCCTCAAAGAGTTTCTCAAGACGTGAAAAATTAAGGATGTCGCCGATCTCCCAATGGCGGACGAGCGGTTGCAGCACCTCGTCCAGGGGATTGAGGTCAAGAGCTACGATCGCTTTATTTTGATTCGCCAGAAAGTGAATTAGACCGTGACCAATTTCTCCATTTGCTCCAGTGATCAGAACGACTTCCTCGCGCATAGATTGTCTCCTTTATTTTCGGTCAAAGATTGGAAAGTGAATGCACTCCCGCCGGATGTTGGTGGAGGGAGATGGTGAGATACGCAAAACGGTAACGGTCATATCGTCCTGTGGACGACCAAGGTCCTGGTTGACCGCCTGGGTGAGAATGGCGTCAGCAACTTCCTGGGCAGTAGGCTCATCATCCTCAAACAAGGATTCCACAGAAATCCGCAGATCCAGCGTTTGCTCATATTGGCTGCCTGCCTTGAGGACGCCATCGGACACAAGAATGAAATCACGACACTCTTCAATTTCGAACTGATAGACAGAAGGTTCAATGGAGAGTTCATCCTTGCTTTCACTGTCGAATCGCAAGTAATCGACAACACCTTCAAAGACGGTTAAGACCGGGGTGGTGTTATTTTTGGTGATGACGATCGATTGAGAATCCAAATCGCAGGAAATAATACTTAAGCTGACCTGTGCCTTGCCTTTATGCTCATCGTTGATACTTGTGAGCACGGTTCTGGATGCAGCACCGTCATGCAAGCCGCTGGAAATCAGGTTCAGGATAGAGTGAACGGCTTTCATGGCGATCGATCTCGAACGACGACCGCTGAGCTTTCCCTCCGCCATAATAATCGAAATCCCGCCATGAGGGCGTTCGATAATCTCCACCTTGTCGCCTTGTTCAACAGAAGAGTATCGATCGGTCTTTGAAATCGCTGCCTGAAGTTCCATGCCACAATTTTATCGCATTCCATCCACGTGAACACAGCTGACAACTAAATCATGTAAAATAACTTGCGATACTGAGGAGATGTAAATTGAAACGTAGCCTTATCTTTCTTTCCCTACTGCTAACATGCGTGAGCTGTGTTGCTCAGACCCCCACAACTGCTCCGGCTGCTACCCTGCCAGCCGATTCTTTGCCGACAAACGATGGCTCAACTGCAATCAACCAGATTCAAGGGGTGACCCATCGTTCACCGATGGAAGGGGAGACCATCGCCAAAGTCAGCGGCGTGGTTACGGCAGTGGGTGGCGACGGATTTTACCTGCAAAGCCTGGCGCCAGACGCGGACGAACGAACCTCAGAAGCACTTTTCGTCGACCTGCAAGCCTACGTTAATGTTAAACGGGGCGACCAAGTGGTGGTTATGGATGGGTGGGTACGAGAATGGAATCCAGCAGGTCTTGGGGAAAATTCCCTGACAATTACGACACTTGTGGCAAAAAATGTGACGATCCTCACGCACAATCAAGCTTTGCCTGCGCCCGTTGTTATCGGTCAGGGCGGAAGAACCATTCCCAACCAGGTTATTGAGAACGATGTCAACGGCTACATGGGGCAGAGCAAACAAGCGCTTGACCCCGAAGAAGATGGAATAGACTTTTTTGAAAGCCTCGAGGGCATGTTGGTGCAAATCAACAACGCCAGGGCAGTTTCGACTCGCAATGGCTTTAACGAAGTGTCGGTAGTCGCTGACAATGGTCAGGACGCCGGCATTTTATCTGAACAAGGCGTGTTGGTGTTACGAGAAACAGATCCCAACCCAGAAAGAATCATGTTGGATGATGCCTATATCATGATGCCGGAGATCCACGTCGGGGCGGTCTTTAACGAACCGATTGTGGGTGTAATGGACTACGATTTTGGTAATTACCGCGTCCAACCCCTGAGCAAGCCGGTGTTGAGCCAAAATGTAACTTTTACAGCAGCCGAAGCTCGCGGCACGCAGGCAGATTGGGAATTGGCGATCGCGACATACAACCTGGAAAATTTTAACAGTTTGCAGGAAGTGGAACGCTCAAAGCAAATTGCGCTGGAGATTTTGGAGTCCCTGAAGGCGCCAGATATTCTGGTTTTGCAGGAAATTATGGATGACGACGGAATCCTTGATTCAGGACCGGTGGGGGCAGATCGCAACCTGGCAAGCCTGATCGATGACATTGTTGACGCCAGCAAGGGGGCTGTGGTCTATAAAGCTTTGAATATAGACCCTGCCCGAAATACGGATGGGGGCGTTGCGGGTGGGAACATCCGAACTGTGATTCTCTATCAAACTAAGCGGGGATTGCTCCTGCCTGGAGCCCCGACTGGCAAAGCAAATGAAGAAACTGGCTTACGGGATCAGAACGGTCGCGCGATGCTGAGCCTGAACCCTGGCAGAATCTGGCCTGGAAACTCAGCGTTTTTTGACAGCCGAAAACCCATCATTGCCCAATTCGTGTTTAACGGGCAGGACATCTATGTGATAGGAAACCATTTTAATTCCAAAGGGGAGGATGGTCCGTTATATGGCGATCAGCAACCTCCTCAAAAGCCGACTGAGCGGCAGAGAACGGCGCAGGCAAGAGCAGTTAATGGCTTTGTGCGGGACATTTTGGATATCAACCCGAAAGCGCTGATCGTAGTGTTGGGGGACCTTAATGATTTCCCCTGGAGTAAGAGCATGCAAGCGCTGGAAGGCGATTTGCTCGAGAACCTGGTGCTTACACTGCCCGAAAACCAGCGGTTTACCTACATGCACGAGGGGAATGGTCAGGTGTTGGATCAGATTCTGGCCAGCAATGCCCTGGCAGCAAGGATGGAGAGCTACGAGGTTATTCACATCAACAGCCTGAGCCTGGCGAAGGGCTCTTCCAGTGACCATGACCCAGTGGTAGTCGTTTTTGATCTGAGCGCATTGGAGTGAAGATTGTGAGAATTGTAAAATATTTAATGGTTAGTCTTTTAATATTTAGCGCAGATGCGTGTAGTCGTATTTCAATTTTACCCGAGGATGGCACAGCTCAGACGCCATTAGCAGCAACTGAGCAAGTGGAATCCGGCGACACAGTCATGCAGACCGGTGTTGCTGAAGCGGAAACCCCAGGCGGTGAGGTTCTGCTCGAAGAAGTAGCAGTAACACCACTGAAACTACCCCAAAGATTAGAGGCTGCAAGTTTTGAGTACTCGGGAATGGGTTGGTTCGGGGACAATCTCGTCCTATTGCCGCAATTTCCTGAAGGAAAAGATTTTTCAAGGCAGCCAAATTTGATTTCCATTGCAAAAGAAGATTTGATTACCGCTATTGGAGACCCGGAATTTGAATTGCCGGCACGTGATGTTCCGATAATCAATTCTGACTTACGTGCTGTCATACAAGGATTTGAGGGCTTTGAGTCTATACTATTCGTAGATCAGACTGTATACCTGACCGTCGAGAGCCGAGCGGGAAACCCAATGATGGGGTACCTTATCCGTGGTGAAGTTCAGGGTGAGCTTGAGAGCATTACACTTGACCCGCAGTCACTAACGGAATTAAAACCCTTTTCCAGTGAGCGTAATGCAACTTTAGAGGCCATGACGACCTGGAATGGAAACCTGTACGTAATCTACGAGCACAATTCCGGGCAGGGTGAAAGGCAGCCAGCGGCGTACCAATTCAACCAGAACCTTGTGTTTGTTCAGGAAATTCCTTTTCCAGAGATTAATTTCCGGGTCACAGACGCCACGATCAGCGATCAGGACGGCAGGTTTTGGGTGATGAACTACTTCTTCCCGGGCGATACTCACCTCGCAGTCAATCAGGACGCCCTGGTTTTGGAATATGGTGAAGGCGAAACGCATACAAATAACGAACCAGTCGAAAGAATGGTTCAGCTCCAAATTGGAGATAATGGAATAACACGGATTGATCAAATACCGATCTACCTTCAATTGCTGGATGACAACATCGCCAGAAACTGGGAAGGAATTGCATTGTTGGATGATTTGGGCTTTCTGCTGATAACCGATAGTTTCCCTGGTTCCTTATTAGGATTCTGCCCAATCTTGAGGTAAAATCAAGGTATCGTGAACCAGAATCCAAATGGTGGATTTAATGTGTAAATAATCAGGTAGAATTGTATTTTGGCTGTGGCATTTAGGAACGTACGATATATATTCAACTGCTGAGGTGCGATGGAATCTAACAAGGAACTCATTTCAACAAAACGCCGTGGTGCCTTTAAACAGCAAGCTTTCAAAGACCAACTCACTGGTATACTCTTCTCACTACCCGCGATTATTATAATTTTCCTCTTTGGTCTGTTTCCAATTGGATATTCTTTTTATATGTCCTTGTTCAACTGGAACGTTCGAAAAGGTAAATTTATTGGGCTCAAGAATTATCTAAATATTTTTGGTGATTGGACCGCTTTCTTTCAAGTAGTGCTGGGAATAGTGCTGATCGTACTGGCAATTACTTTATCGCGAAAATTAAAAAATTCGGAATCTAAGTTCAGAAAATATAGTTTCATCGTCCTCATCGTCCTGATGGTTCTGGCGGGGGTTTTCTTTTTGACAGGATGGGGAAGAATGATGGAGTTTGGGGATTCAGGTTATCTGAGTTCACTGATCAATACGCTCTACTATGCGATAGGTACTGTGCCAACGCAGATCATTATCGGAATGCTAATCGCTTATTTACTTTATCAGAAGATCGTTGGAAAAGAAGCATTCCGAATGTTGTACTTTCTTCCGTATGTTACTCCTGCTGTATCGACAGCAGTTGTTTTTCGAGTTATTTTTGACCGACCGGGTTACTCTATAGCCAACCGCCTGATTGGCCTCATCGGGATTGATCCTCTAAAGTGGCGCTTTGAGAAGATGCCGATTATGCAGCTATTAGGTTTTGATATTAAAGGTTTCTTTGCTGGTCCAAGCCTTGCTCTTATAACCATCATGATCTATGGCATTTGGTCATTCGTCGGTTACAACATCGTAATTTTCTTGTCTGGATTGGGAAATATCCCAAAAGAAGTATACGAAGCTGCTGAAATTGATGGAGCAACAAAAAAGGATCTGTTCAGATACATCACTATCCCTTATCTCTCACCGATTACCTTCTATTTATCGTTAATCTCACTGATTGGAACCTTTAAAGCTTTCAACCATATTTATGTATTACGTCTGCCATCAGCGGGATATTCGGTTATTACCGCAAGCGTGTACATTTTTGATCGTTTTTATCAGTACACGCAATTTGGTGTTGCAACTTCCCAAGCAATTGTTCTATTTTTGATCATTCTTGGTCTTACTGTTGTTCAGAACAAGGTAATGGCGGAAAGAGTCTTCTATGGATAATGCAATTCCTATAAAACCTAGTACCTCAGGATTGCGGAAAACCAATCCAAAACTTGCGATGGTTGGCAAGGTCTTGATCTACATGGTCTTAAGTGTTGGTGCCCTGATTTGTCTTTTTCCGTTTTTTTGGATGATTTCCACTTCATTAATGACACTGGGTGAAACCTTGCAGCTCCGCTTGTTGCCGGCTGTACCGCAATGGGGAAATTATGCAGAGGCAATAGAGCGAGCCAAGTTTGACAAATACCTGGTTAATAGCCTCCTTATCACACTTGGAACAATGGCTGGTTTGTTGTTTACCTCAATTCTGGCAGCCTACGCATTTGGTCGCATTAAGTTCAAGGGAAGTAATTTGATCTTTATGTTGTTTTTAGCAACCATGATGATCCCCGAGTCAGTCACGCTCATTCCCAACTACCTGATGATTCGCGGCGATATTTTACCAATTCCTGGGGGGAGTTGGATGAATACCTATTGGGCACTAACTATACCCTTTATTGCGAACGCATTCAGTATCTTTTTGCTCAAGCAATTTTTCCAACAGGTTCCTAACGAATTGTGGGACGCTGCTCGAATGGACGGAGCTGACCATTTGCGTTTCTTGGTTCAAATAGTATTGCCGATCAGCAAAGCTCCAATCATGACAGTACTTTTATTTGGATTCACGGGTTCCTGGAATGCGTTCTCATGGCCTTTAATCGTAACCTCAACTGATAAATGGAGGACGATGATGATTGGTCTGTGGAATTTTGTGGGAGAGGCTGGCACAGAAACTCAATTGTTAATGGCAGGTGCCGTCATCACCCTCATTCCTATACTCGTTTTGTATCTATTCACTCAAAAGCAATTTACCCAGGGAATTGCCACCACTGGATTAAAGGGATAAAATAAAAAGGATATTGCGGGAATTTTCCCGATATCAACAACACTATCTGTTCAAAATGGAGGTTTTGACAAATGAGAAGTAAATTGTTTAGTTTATTTGCAGTCGTGATGATTGCAGCCTTGGTTCTGGGTGCTTGCGCCAAGCCAACCCCTGCACCAACCGCAGTTCCAACTGAAGCTCCAACCGAAGCTCCAACCGAAGCTCCAGTCGCAACTGAAGCACCGACCGAAGCTCCAACCGACCCCCCAGTGGTAGACCCATGGGCTGACATTGTGCCTGCCAAAGAAATCACTTTCTGGCACAATCACAGCGGCGATCGTGAAGCTATCCTTCTTAAGATCGTTGATGATTTCAACGCGACCAACGAGTACGGCATCACAGTAAAAGCTGAAGTGGCTGGAAGCTATAGCGACATTTACAAGAAAATGCTCCCTGTCCTAAATACTGCTGATGTTCCTGACATCGTGGTCGGTTATCAAAATCAGATTGCAATGTACCAATTAGCAGATGCAATCTGGGACATGAATGAGATTATCGACAATCCAACATACGGACTTTCTGCTGAAGACCAGGCTGATTTCCTGCCAACTTTCTTCAAACAGGATGTCTACACACTTTTTGACAATCAGCGTTTGGGACTCGCTCCAAACCGCTCCATGGAAGTTATGTACTACAACCTTTCATGGCTAAAGGAGATGGGCTACGAAGCTCCCCCCACGACCATGGAAGAGTTCAAAGCCATGGCATGCGACGCCGTTGCCAAGCCTTTCTCCAAGGGTACCGGAGATGCCACACCTGTGGGTCTGGCTATGAGAATGGATGCCTCAAACTTCGCCAGCTGGGTATTTGCATTTGGCGGGGATATATTTGATTACACCGCCAACAAGTTCTCGCTTGATAGTGCTGCTTCAGTTGAAGCATGGACCTTCTTGCAAGATTTAGCCAAGAATGGTTGCTTGCGCGTTGTGGATGGTTACAATGATCAGGTTCAGTTTGGTCAGGGCAAGTCCCTCTTCACGGTTGCATCCAGTTCCGGCTTAGGTGTTTATTATCCTAAGGCCATCGCTGAAGGTGTTGGTGAGATGGAATGGTCAGTTGCTGCGCTGCCCACAACAACTGGTCAGGTCAAACCGAACATCTACGGTGCAAGTGTCAGCATCCCCAAGAGCACTCCAGAACGCGAACTTGCTGCTTGGTTGTTCATCAAGTACTACACCAGCAAAGATGTCCAGACTTATTGGGCAACGGAAACCCAATATTTCCCTGTCCGCGCCAGTGTTGCCGCAAACATGACCGACTTCTTTGCACAGTATCCCCCTTACGAGACCGCATGGAAACTGATTGAATACGGTGCGTTCGAGCCCCCAGTGCCTGGCTATGATCCCATCCGCGAAGAGATGAAGATCACCATGGCTGAATTACTAGAGGATCCTACTCTGGATGTTCAGACCGAACTCACTAGATTAAATGAAATTTCTAACGGCATCCTGGCCGATCAACTTGCTCAGATTGTAAAATAGTAGATAAATATAGTCATCAAAACCCTTCCTATTCAGGAAGGGTTTTGATATTTAATGTTGTATAATGGAAATTGCATGGGGATGCCAGGTCTCGACGGGAGAAGCTGGTTCCGGATTGCGAGCCGAGAGGTACCGACCTCGTAAAATCAGTACAAAAAACAAGTGCCAATCGCACAAGTTACGCAACCCTTCCTTTAGCTGCATAAGCTAATTGATTGGAAGCTGACCTCCTTAGATGAGGTCGCGTCTCCTGGGACCGTTTGCCTGATCGGGACCAGCAAAGGCGTCATAAAAGTCAGGTTGCTCAGAATCGCGCCGTGAGGTTCTGCTAAGAGGGCTTTCGGGTCCAAGCGGATAGTCTGAGTGCAGTTCGGTCAATTGACCTGCCTTGGGATGAACCTGAACAATTGACTATGCTCGTAGAGATCCGAGGGTCTAATCTTTCGGACGCGGGTTCGATTCCCGCCATCTCCAC
>CAYPBU010000018.1:0-31161 GCA_964409045.1 uncultured Anaerolineaceae bacterium
AAAGTGTTACCTATGTCTCCGAACGAGTGTTACCCTTCTGTCCAGTCTATACACTAAAGGGAGGGCTATGGTTTTTCGTAGGCCGGGTTCCGTAGTTGAACCCGGCTCTTGTTCTCTCAATCTCACCTGTCGTAGGGGCAAGCCCCTGTGCTTACCAAGGGTAGTACGGCGGGGGTTTACTCCCACCGCAAAGTGGATCCTCTCTCGACAGAAGGCTCCAGAATCGAATTGTTTGACATTTCGCCACTTTCGTATAAAATATCTATTCACGCCGGAGTGGCGGAACTGGCAGACGCGCTACGTTCAGGGCGTAGTGAGCACAGCGCTCGTGAGAGTTCAAATCTCTCCTTCGGCACCAAAGACCTCCTTTACCGGAGGTCTTTTCTTTCCTGAAAAAATCCAATTGCCAAACACCCCGGCAGTGGTACAATATTTGCAACAAAGGCTGCAATGTTTAAGAAACTGATCGAGCAACTCAAAAAGATCAATTGGGCTGACCGCCGGTTCATCACCGTGGTGGTGATTGTGATTCTAGTGGTTCTCATGATGGACTTCAACAACCGCATGAGCAACATGATCCAACTCAATCAAATGGAAAACATCCTGAAGACCAGGCTCGCAGGGCTCGAAGCTACCCGCCTGGTGGTCGAAGATGACATTGCCTATGCCACTTCCGATCGCGCCCTCGAAGAATGGGCTCGCGAGAAGGACCGCCTCGTTGCTGAGGGCGATCATCCGATCATCATCATGCCCCCAGGTGATTACACTCCCGCACCCACCCCAACTCCTGAGCTCGAAACCGTCGTTCTCACGCGCATGGAGATCTGGAAAGAATTGATTTTCGGTGGCGAGGAATTGCCTTAATCCTGCATTATCCCAACCCTAAAAAACCCACTTCTATCCCCAAAAAAGTTTATCCTGTTTTCCACCGGGCTTTCTCGGGTATAATCTTCTGGTTATGAACCTGAAAGATCTCACGCAACAGATGAACGACCTTGTGCGCCATCACGGTTGGTACGAGCCTGCTTCCCCCAAGCAGCAAACTGCCCGCAACCTGGCGATTTCGCTCAGCCTTGAGGCATCTGAGGTGCTTGAGCATTTCCAGTGGTCCGCGGAAACGTCAGACCCTGAAGGGCTGCGTGGCGAACTGGCTGACGTGGCGCTTTACCTGCTTCAACTTGCCAGCGTCTCAGGGATCGACCTCGAGCAGGCTATCCTGGATAAGATCCGCGCAAACTGGGACCGCAGTTGGGCTGAAGAGAGTGGCAATTCATGAAGGTAGCTGTTTTCGGATCTGCCAATGCCCACGAGGGTGACGATCTTTATAGCCTCTCCTACCAACTTGGAATGTTGCTTGCGGAAGCTGGGCATACCATCATGACAGGCGGCTATAGCGGCACGATGGAAGCAACCTCACGTGGTGCTGAAGAATCGGGCGGGCACACCATCGGCGTAACCTCTGAAGAAATCGAAGCCTTTCGCCCCGGAGGACCCAACGCCTGGGTGCGCGAAGTCATCCCCAGCGTAACGCTTGGTGACCGGATCGCCATCCTCACCCGCCAGGCAGACGCCTTCATCGCACTGCCAGGGGGTGTGGGCACGCTGGTGGAAGTGGCGATGGCGTACAATCTGATTGCCATCGGTGCCATCCCGGTGCGCCACTTGATCGTGATTGGTGAGGGTTGGAAGCAAACCTTCGAAGCCTTCTTTAAGGGTCAACAGGCAAGCCTAAACCCATCAACCCGTGCTATTTTACAATTTGCTCCCGACGCCGAAAGCGCCGTGGCTTTATTACAACAGGAAAAAGATTGATTATGGACGACAAAAAATTACCCAGCAGGCAAGAAAATTTCTCCGAGTGGTACAACCAGCTCGTATTACGGGCAGAATTGGCAGACTATGCCCCCGTGCGGGGCTGCATGGTGGTGCGCCCTTATGGCTGGGCGCTCTGGGAAAACATCCAGGCTGCCCTTGATAAACGCTTCAAAGCAACAGGGCATGTGAACGCCGCCTTCCCGATGCTCATCCCACAATCCTTCATGACCAAGGAAAAAGAACATGTTGAGGGCTTCGCACCTGAACTGGCAGTGGTAACCCATGGCGGTGGGCAGCTTTTGGAAGAGCCGCTCGTGGTTCGCCCAACCTCCGAAACAATCATCGGCACAATGTACGCCAAATGGATCCAAAGTTATCGCGACCTGCCCGTCTTGATCAATCAGTGGGCAAACGTGGTCCGCTGGGAAATGCGCACCAAGCTTTTTCTGCGCACCCTCGAATTCTACTGGCAGGAAGGGCACACTGCCCATGCCACTGAGCAGGAAGCTGCCGAACACACGAAGCGGATGCTCGACGTTTACGCCGATTTTGCTATCAAAGAAGCAGCTGTGCCAGTTTTGGCTGGGCAAAAATCCGAAACAGAGAAGTTCGCCGGCGCAAAGGCAACCTATTCCATCGAAGCCATGATGGGCGACACCAAAGCGCTGCAGGCTGGCACCTCGCACTTCCTCGGTCAAAACTTCGCCAAGGCATTTGACATCAAGTTTCTCGATGAGAACAACCAGCTGCAATACTGCTGGACGACCTCCTGGGGCGTCTCAACCCGCTTCATCGGTGCCATCATCATGACTCACGGCGACGATCAGGGTCTGGTGCTCCCCCCCAACCTGGCGCCTTACCAGGTGGTTATCATACCGATCTACCGCAAGGATGAAGAAAAAGCCCTGGTGATGGAGACTGTAGAGCAAATTGTGCGCGGTCTTGGCAACTTGCGTGTTTTTGTAGACCGCCGCGAAGGGGTTACGCCCGGCTTCAAGTTTAATGATTGGGAGTTGAAGGGCGTGCCGCTGCGCATCGAAGTCGGTCCAAAGGACGTCCAGAATGGCACGCTTGCGCTCGCCCGGCGAGATATCCCCGGCAGGGAAGGCAAGCGCTTCATCCCGATGGCAGGCTTCGAACAGGCTGTGCCGGCTGCGTTGGATGAAATCCAGGCAAATATGCTTGCCAAGGCGACCCTGTTCCGCGATGAACACATCTTCGAAGTGACCAATTACGAAGACCTCAAGGACGTCGTGGAGAATAAGGGTTGGGCTAAGGTTTGGTGGTATGACGACGCCGAAAACGAAGCCAAAATCAAAGAGGACACCAAAGCCACACTGCGCAACCAGGCGCGTAGCGAAGGCGAAGGCGTGTGCTTCTATTCTGGCAGGAAGACCAACAAACAGGTGTATTTTGCCAAGGGGTATTAAGACCGGTTCGCTTTTTGACTGATTAATATTTTCATGTCATCCTGAGCGAAGCGACTGCTTGCGTCCCCTTGCGGGAAGGATCTGTCTTTTTGTTGAATGTCAGGTTGAAATGCGCAACCTGACCTACCCCAGACCGAGTAGGGTGGGTTGGCGTCACATCACCTTGACCCACCTGAGATTCTCTATAGCCAACCCACCGACAGCAAAGAATATTAATCGCGGTGGGTATCCTATAACAAATCCCGCTTCCATAAATTGCTCTGTGACGCCTACCCACCCTACACAACATCCCCTGCCTTTTGCCACATACCCCACATCACCTGGCAATTCACGCTATAATTTCCTCATGGCTGCCATTGATCTGACCCGCCTCAACAAACAGATTGAAGCGTTAAAAGAAGTTTTTTCGCAACCCAAAGAGTTCCGCCAGCGGTTCCATGAAACCCTGCAGTTTTACCACCGCTATGCTCACCGCCAGCACAAAGATGCTGTGCCAGTCAGTTTTATGCGGGTTTATGACCTGCCAGATCAGGTCCTGCCACAGCTCGCTAACGGGCTCAGTCTGAAGGCTCGCCAGGATGCAAACGAGACCCTGGCAGTCGTGGATGAGCTTTGGGGGGATGATTATTACGAAGCACGCGACCTCGCGGCACACCTGCTGGGTCAGGTGCCCCTTACCGCCAAAGCAAATGTCCTTGACCGCATCAGTCAATGGTCATCAGCCCCAATGGACCGGGCGGTAGTCAACTCGGTTTTCAGCAAGGGCAGCCAGCGTTTGCGCACAGAAGACCCTGAAGCTTGGGTCGAGTTTGTCGGCAGTTTACTCGCCAGCCCAATCGAACGCACCCAAAACCACGGGCTTTTCGCCCTCTCACTCCTGGTGGATTTGTCGCATTCCGACCAATTACCGCGGTTTTTCCGCTGGATCAGACCTTTCCTTCAAAGCGATCAGAGTTTAATCCAGTCAAATTTAAGCCAGGTTATTGCCGCTTTGGCACGCCGTTCACCCACAGAGACAGCTTACGTGCTCAAAGAAGTATTGTCGGATACTGATGGCACCAGCGTCGAGGGTCGAATCAGAGCTTTCTTACCATTTTTTGACGATGAGGTCAGCCAGGGTTTACAGGCTTCCATCCGCTTGCACCAAAAACGCACAAAACTCGGTCTGTAGATGCTTGAAACCAGGAAAATTTTGGCAATGTCAGCCAGGCAAGGCTCTCCCCGCTTAAAAACCATCTTCACCGCAGCCATGCTTATTGCTTCGGTAATGCTCTCCGCCTGCCTGTCTCAGCAAGCCGCGCCTCTTCGCGTCACTTCCAGCCCGACCGTACCTTCGCCAAGCCCTTCCCCGACCTTGCCCCCGACACCCACAACCGAAATCACACCCGTCGCTCAGCCTTCCCCGCAACCCGACCTCATCATCACCGAGATTGCCCTTCCCGCTTCAGCCCTTATCTCGGGCATCAGCGGTCATAAACAGACTTATGAGTTGGGTTGTGAGGCAAGCGCGGCTGTGGATTGGGCGGGGTTTTATGACGTGTTGATCTACGAGTCCACCTTCCAGTTTGCGTTGCCGCTTTCCGACAACCCTGAGCTGGGTTTTGTGGGCAACGTCACCACCGATGGCTGGGGTCAGATCCCACCGGATGCTTATGGGGTGCATGCTCCTCCTATCGCCGAATTGTTAAGGGAATATGGTTTGCCGGCGCAAGCGGTGAAGGGAATGACGTTGGAAGAAGTCAAGGCAGAACTGGCTGAAGGCGATCCAATCATTGCCTGGGTGATCGGGAATATGGTCTTCAGTAACCGATTAAAATATGTCGACAAACAAGGGAATGCGGTGATCGTAGCGCCTTATGAACACGTGGTTATTCTCACAGGCTACGACGAAATGAACATCACTTACATGAACAACGGAAACTTTTACACCATACCAATCGACGTGTTCCTGACCTCCTGGGGTGTGCTTGGCAACATGGCTGTCATCCATGATTAGCCCCAAGGATAAAAAAATCCGCGAGATTTCGCGGATTTTGGTTGTTAGTAACTCGATTTCTACATATTTGCTGAACGGAACCAGCGGTAGTTCAAAACACGTAATTCCTCAGCAACAGGCATTGGATAGTAGCGCATTTCCGTCTTATTACCAGCATAGAAACCGTTCTTGATCGAGCGGTACTGCACGTTTGGGTTGTGCGAGCGGTCCACCATCTTCGTCGTGGCAAACTTGGTCTTGACGTCCGTCAGGCATTGGCGCAGATGGTCCTGGTTGCCGTAAGGCAGGTTGATCATGATACCCATTTCGGGGTCATCCGCCAATTCTCCCAGTTGCAATTCAGTGAAAACGATTGCGGGTACAGTCACCAGCGAGACGGGGTTGCGCACCAGTTGATCAAGGAACTGGATGGGACCCAGCCGGCTCACCACCAGCGGCGCGACCGGTGCAATTTCCTGGTAGAGGTGAAGCTGACCGGTAAAATCCGGAATATCCTCGGAAGGGGCAAGGTCCAGCGTATAACCATCCTGAGTGGTGAGAAAGAGGTGCTGGAGCGCGCTCAACTTGATGTGTTCCAAAGCGCGGTAAACCGAAACATAAACCGAAGACTTGAGGCTGCCGTCATCATGAGGAACACAGCGCGCGAAAGCTTCATCAATCTTGAAATAGGGGTGTCGATAGCTTGGATCGACCTCGAAGAAGATTGCCTGTCCGCGCGATTTCTTGGCCGACCCGAGCGCGTAATAAGAACCGAAATCTTCCGGTGAGAGCATTGAAGCAATCAATGCTTCAGGAAACAGGGATAAGTACAGGTGAATTGCCATATTGTTCTCCAATTCCGATTCTTTTGTTGTTTACATGTCCGAGGAACAAACCACTTTTTCGACCATGGTTCCATTTATTCCCATGATAATTTTACCTTATAATTCTCAGTTTTCATGAAAACGTTGTGTCACTTGTCTATTAAAAATAAAAAAGGCACCTGCAGAAATCCAGACAGGTGCCCTTACAGTCAATTGCTGATACTACTGTTTTTCAAGCCAATCCGCGGCTCTATCAATACCTGCCTCAGTTACCACAAGCCGTCCCTCCGCAGCCTTGCGCAGGATATCACGCGTAACGTCATCATCTTTGCCAAAGAGATCCTCAATTGGCATGGTCCCGCCCAGGATTTGCTCAATAAAAGCTCGCATTTCCGCGGCATAGGCTGCGCTTGAGTCATCACCTACGGGATAGGTAAGCGCGGTTTCCGGCGAAACAGCCTCAGAAGTGATTGTCTGACCGACCGGGTATGTCACCTCGGGTACCTGAACTGTGGCTTCGACCGTGGGCTCAGCCGTATTCTGGCTCTCGCTATTGACCACTGGTAGGTTTACTGTTGTTTCAGTCAGTTCTTTCGAGCCACAGCTCGCCAAAAGCAAACTGAATACGAGTAACATGGCGATAAGTAGTGTTCTTGTTTTCATTATTTTCTCTCCATCCAATTAATTGTGTCTAAACAAATTATTACCCTTTTGTGGGTTCAAACAAGGTCTTGTCAAACCTTTGTCAGGATTGCTGTGTCGTTGAAGTATTCCGCTGTCAGCTCCTCAACGCTTGTGTCAGCCTTTACCTGGATTTTTTGGCTCAGGAGTGGGAAGTACGGGCGTAACTGCTCCAGCATGCCCCTGCCAACCCGCTGGATTGAAAAATGGGCATTCTTGGCGCACCGCAGCTTAATGAAGTGAAAGAGTTCCCGCAAATTCGCCCGGCAGAGAACACGGCGGTTAAAGGCGTTTGGAACCACGTACGATGCAACTTGTGGATTCCAGGCAGCCAGCTTTGCATACAATTCCGCAGCAGCTTGCATGGCTTCGTGATAGCTCGTTTCAAAGCCTGCCTCGGTGATAGCTTTTGGCAACGCGTACCCCAGCCTGGCAGTGAAATCCTGTACGGTCTGGGTCATCATGCGGTGCCGTTTAAATTCGAAATAGGCACCTTGGTCCATGATCAAACTAAAGGTCAAGTCGGCGTATTCGAGCTCCCGTATCGGTACATCAAAATCGGTCAGCTCCTCAAACAGGGCATCCACCAGGGATTCCTTATCAGCCTGAGGCATGTTCAGCACCTGGTCAAGGCAGACCTGGTAAGAGTCATCTCCAAATCGATAAAGCACCGCGGCGAGGACTCTTTCCTCCGCGTTCTCATCGACTGCTTTCAGGTCACACCATGGCGCCCCGGAGATCGTGTCAATCTGGTTGGCAATCTCGCGAACTTTCTCGCGCAGTGGGGGCAGGTATGCTATCGGATCGGCATACTTGACTAACGTTGGCAATTCCTGGGTCGCGACGGTTTTCATTTCCGCCCCAATCAGGCGCACTTCTTCCAGCTCGGAGGAGAGCATTTTCTTGATGGCGTATTCAAGCGCACGGGCATTGATGGTCAAGCCAACGTTCGCCATGGCTGCCGCAGGCAGAATGAAACGCGCCACATCCACTGATTTCACGCGCGCGCGATTCGACCATGCCTTCTCAGACTCGCCTTCCCGTCGGGGTGTGTTGGCTTCTCCCCAGGGGCGTAAAACCTGCAATGCCTCAGCGTAAGTCTGGAATAGTTTATCCATCAAAGCCTGGTATTCGCCCTCATACGGGCTGCCCAGAATTTCCGGAGGGGTGACGTATGCTTTCGGATCCCACTCCTGGTAACGCGTGGATTTTTCAGTGTACGAAGCCAATCGATTGGCTTCGATGGTCTCGATTGCCAGGCGTGAGACATTCTCGAGTGCCATGTGCAGCACGGCATGTTCAGCCACGCTCGAATGACCATATCCTACAATCCATTTCTCACTGAATTGAGCGCTTTTTTCATCATTAAGTTCCGCGGCAATCACATCGAAAGGTTCAGGTGACCGGGATGTCTTGGCAAAAGTTACAGCAATTGTCTCAGCGCTGAACTGACTGGGGCTGAGGCGGTACACACGGCGGTTAAGATCCATTCTGAAAAATCCTCCTGGTCTGGTTTTCGTCGTCTTCAATTTGCTTGATCAAATCTTCCACCTTCTCGAAGCGAAGCTCCGGGCGCAGAAATTTTATAAATTCGATCCGTATTGTTTGATGGTAAATTCTATCGTCAAAATCCAAAATGAGGGTTTCCACATTTGGCGCGGCGTCCGCCTCAAAAGTCGGTCTGACGCCCACGTTTGTGACTCCCATCAAAACCTGGTCTCCAAGTAAAACCCGCGTCGCATAAACGCCAAAATGCGGTAAAAGCTGCAAGGGTTCGGGTGTGATGTTGGCAGTGGGGAAGCCCAGCTTTCTGCCTATCTGCTTGCCGTGCTCAATCACACCTACGAGGCTGAATGGTCGCCCAAGTAGTTCGGCAGCCTTCTCAACCTGCCCTTCAATGAGGCTGGCACGAATAATATTGGAAGAAACAATCTTTTCACCCAGTTTGAAGGGTGCAAAAGTCTCACATACGATACCTTTGGAATTGCAAAAACTCCGGATCCAGGCAAAATCTGCCTGGCGATTCTTGCCAAGCCGAAACTCAGGCCCTACAAGCATGCCTGCAGGTTTCAAGCTTACATCCAACTGCTCCAAAAATTCTTCAGCACCCAACTCCGCCAGCTTCTGGTCAAACTGCAGAGTCAAGACAATATCCGCCCCCGCCATTTCGAGCTGGCGTTGCTTTTCTTCTCGCGTTGTGAGGAGGAATGCTTCGCTTACCTGGCCAAGCACCACGCGCGGATGTGGCCAAAAGGTGAGCACCACGGTCTGCCCGTTTTGCGCCCTCGCCCTCTCACGTAAACCATGAATCAGCGCTTGATGCCCCAGATGCACTCCATCGAAATTGCCAATCGTTAACCAAGCATTCTTCGGGGGGTGAGCAGGCCAGCCAGTGATAAATTCAGTCATATTTTCCGTTTATCGGTAAATAAATAGCCCGTCCTGGTCTTACCAATCGGGGCTATTCTCGTTTCATTTCTCGCCTAATTGAAGAAAACTTTCCGGGGTTGCCATTCGTTCGCTTCAGCATCATACTCAATCAGCGCGACAAGTTCGCCCTCTTCGCTGATGGCGCGACCCCACTTGCCTGCCTCCACTACTTCAGGCGCAGACACACGATGACCGTGGCGGACTGCGTCCACCTGTTCAAACGTGAGTGTGACGGTGTACCAATCGCCCAAGGCTTCAGCAGCCGGGATCAAATACTTGTACCAATCACCATTATTGAATGCATCCTGCAACTTGCTGAGCGATACCGCGTCTCGCAAGCCAAACTGACCATTCCGAGTTCGCCGCAAGCCAACCAGCGTTGCGCCACAACCTAACTTCTGACCAAGGTCAGACGCGAGCGAGCGGATATAGGTACCTGAAGAACAGTGGATATCGATCACTGCTTCTGGGGGATCCCAATCGAGCAGCTCGATTGAATGAACAGTAATCGAGCGTGGTTCAAGCTCAACGGTTTCACCATCGCGCGCGTAATCATATGCTTTTCGCCCATTAACTTTGATCGCGGAATAGATTGGTGGGGTCTGCTCAAACTCACCCACAAAAGTACCGAGTGTCTCTTCCAACTCTTCGAAGCTAATGTCCACTGGGGCACGGCTGGTGATTTCACCTTCCGTGTCGTAGGTGCTGGTGGTCATGCCAAATCGGAGCACTGCCTGGTAGCGTTTATCGGAAGTGGAGACATACTCGCTCAACCGTACAGCCGGTCCAATCAGGACAACTAAAACTCCTGAAGCCCGCGGATCGAGGGTGCCAGTGTGACCAGCACGACGGATATGCGTGCCGGCTCGAACTTGTTGCACAACATCGTGGGAAGTCAATCCCACAGGTTTATCAACTACCAGAACCCCTGAAACACTATTCGCCAAATTGCTTCGATCGTTATATTCCATGTTAATCACTTATATCGCTTTCAACCCAGTTCGACCCAAGTTGCTTCAGGTATCGCTCCGAGCTAATGATCACATTTTCTTGAATTTCCTGTAAATTCCCTTCAACATCAGCCCCCGCGGCCGCCTTGTGACCTCCCCCTCCAAATTCTCTTGCGAGTTTTGACACATCCACACCTTCCACAGAGCGCCAGCTGATTTTCACTCCTTTTTCCTGTTCAACAAACAGGATGGTCATCAGCGGACCCTTTATGGCAGATAGAATGTTGATCAAGTCAGCATCATCGTTGCCCTGATAACTGGAAATAATTCTATCATTAAGCGTTAAGGTCGACCATAAAATTGCATCACCTTGCTGAATTTTTGACAAGCCCTGTCCCCAATAACGGGCTTCCGCCAGGGTTTTATCGCTCAAAGTTTTCAGGTAGACGTCATGAAAATCAGCGCCTTTTTCCATCAAATCCGCTGCCCCGCGTAAGGCTGCAGGCTGGGTGTTGGCTGTCCGAAAACCGATCGTATCCGAGAGCAGACCCGTCAGCAAACAGGTGGCAGCGTCTTTTGAAATTGTCAGCCCCCACTTTGGCAGGGTGTCAACGAGCAAAAGAGCCGTTGCCTCAACTTCAGGCAGGACGTACTCCAATTTCCCAAAATCGTCATGGGTGTTGTGGTGGTCGATTACCAGGTCGGGACCAGGCAGTCCATCCAACACCTTGCCGATGCGTAAGTTGTCGGAGCTGTCCACCACGATCAGGTAATCATAATCCGAGGGAACAGAAGTACGAACCTCCGCCGTGCCTGGAAGAAAAGCGTACTTCTCTGGTACTCCGTCCTGCAGCACACAGACGACATCTTTACCATTAGCTCGCAGAGCATGCGCCAAACCGAGCATCGAGCCGACGGCGTCGCCATCCGGGCGGATGTGCCCCACGACAACAAGTTTTTGTACGGCAGCCAACTGCTGCTGGATGGTGTCATCAAGCTGGCTATTCGTCATAGTCTTCGGTGAGTCCTTCATCTTCTTCATCCAACTCAGGAAGGTCATCGTCCGATTCCCAATCCTTTTCAGTGATTTCGTCAAACAGGTCTTCATCCCCGTCTGCAATATATTCGTCCGTATCATCCATCTTTTCTGTTTCCTCGTGTAACTGAGCCAGCAAGGTGTCGATTCGATCCGCTTTTTCGGGGGTTGGATCCCAGAAAAAACGCAGGCGAGGCATGACACGCAGCTCAACTTCCTGAGCGATCTCGTGCTTCAGGTAACCACGGGCGTGGTTGAGCCCTGCAATCACCTCTCGCGAGTTTTTTTCTCCACCTAACGAAGAAACATAAATGTTAGCAAAATCCAACTCACGATCGACCTTAACATCAGTGACTGAAACGCCAACCAGGCGTGGGTCATCAATCTTGGAAATCAACACCACCGACAGGACTTGTTTGATCCTGTCGTTGATCCGTTTCATTCTTAAAGGGGTTGGCATACTTCTCCTCCTTGACTATGCGGCTAATTAACCGCCAAACTTTTCCATCACGAAGCATTCAAAAATGTCGCCCACTTCGAAATCTTCATAGTTCTTCAGCGTAATTCCGCACTCCATACCTTCACGTACATCGCGTACGTCTTCTTTTTCACGGCGGATGCTGGTGATCTCAGTCTTGATCACTTCAACACCTGCACGCATCACGTGCACGGAGGCATTCCGGCGCAACTCGCCTGACAGAACACGGCAGCCTGCGGCAGTGCCGCCCTTGGAAACCTTGAAGGTCGCCAAAACGCCTGCCTTACCAATTACTCGCTCAACCATTTCAGGTTCGAGCAAACCGTTGAGGGCTTTTTCAACGTCCTCAAGCAGACGATAAATGATCTTGTAAAGGCGGATGGATACACCTTCCACTTCCGCCCCTCTGCGTGCGCCCTGGTCGACATCTACGTCAAAGCCAAGTACGATCGCGTTTGAAGCAGCCGCCAGCATGACATCGCTTTCGGTTACATTACCAGTTTCCGCGTGCAGGATCTTGATGGTCAGACCCTTCTGTTTCTTGCCCAGGTCCTCAAGTTCGTTCATAATCGGCTCAAGCGAACCCTGAACATCCGCCTTGAGAATTAGGCGTAGATCTTTTGCCTGACCTGATTTGTACTGGCTGAAAAGCTCCTCAAGCGTGGCACGTTTGGTGTTCCGCTTCGCTTCCCGTTCAGCTTTACGCTGGGCAACGATGGCTCGCCCTTCGCGTTCATTTGCCACCACCTGGAAGAGATCGCCAGCTTCGGGCAATGCGTTTAGCCCCATCACCACCACGGGTGTCGAGGGACCAGCCTTGCCGACGCGCTTGTTGCGCTGATCAAACAAAGCCTTGATCTTGCCGGTGCCCTCACCTGCGACTACCACGTCGCCAACTTTCAGAGTGCCATTTTGCACAAGCAGGGTTGCCATGTTGCCGGTGGACTTATCCAGCTGAGCTTCCACGACTGTACCGATGCAAGCACCTTTGGGGTTGGCTTTGATCGTCAGGTTGTCAGCAACCAGCAGGATGGTTTCGAGCAGGTCTTCCAGACCTTTTTTTGCTTTGGCTGAAACAGGCATGACGAAAGTATCGCCTTCCCATTCATCGGGTTGTAAGCCGATGTCAGCCAATTGCGTTTTTACGCGTTCCTGGTTGGCATCGTTTTTATCAATTTTGTTAAGTGCCACCACAATCGGCACCTGGGCGGCTTTGGCATGGTTGGCAGCCTCACGCGTCTGCGGCTGCACGCCATCATCCGCTGCAACCACCAACACAACGATATCTGCCCCCTGGGCACCGCGGGCTCGCATCGACGAAAACGCGGCATGACCGGGAGTGTCAAGGAAGGTGATGGTTCGGTCTTTATGCTGGATCTGGTAAGCGCCGATATGCTGGGTAATTCCACCCACTTCACCGCCTGCAACATCCGTATGTCGAATGGCATCAAGCAACGTGGTCTTGCCGTGATCAACATGCCCCAGAATTGTCACGACCGGAGGGCGTGCTTCGAGGTTTTTGGGGTCCTCTTCTAGGATCACACGTCGCCAAAGGGGGATCTCTCCCTCTTCTTCCACGACTACTTCTTCTTGCTCAAGTTGGGGTTCATAGCCAAGTTCGGTTGCCACAACCGCCGCAGTATCAAAATCGATCTGCTGGTTGATGCTTGCCATAACGCCGTTTGACATCAGGATCTTGATAACGGCAACAGCGCTGGTGCCCAACAGCACAGCCAGTTCTCTCACCGATAGACTATGGGGAAGTTGAATTGTTTTTTCTTCAGTTTTGCTCATATCTACTCCGTCTCTCTTTAACGGTCACTTGCTCACAACCCCTCCGGACGCCACATACGAGCAAAACAAGATCTTTCAGGCGGTCATTGGATCCTCATCTGAAGTCTCACCTTCCGGGAGAGTCTCCATGAAAGTTCTCAATGCTGCCAGGTCTTGCTCCTGTATCGTCGTCCGCAGGGCATTTGCCAGTGAACCCTTCAAAGCTTTGACCCAACAACTCTTCTGGTCATGAAGATAAGCTCCACGACCCGTAAGCTTTCCGCTGTGGTCAATCACCACGCCCTCAGAGTTGCGAACGATGCGAGTCAGTTGCCTTTTGGGCAAAACTTGCCTGCATCCTACGCAAGTCCTCTGAGGGACGTGCTTAACTTTACGTGCGGTTTTTGCTGCCACCTTTACTCTGCTTTAATAGCCCGGCTTTTAAAATTCGCTCCAGTCATCGTCGTTGCGATGTTTGTGCCTCACAAAGGTCGCGTCACGATCGGGATCGTACTCCACAGTATAACCCTTGCGCTTCTTGCCCTTTTTCTTCTTGTCGCCGAGCAACCTATTCTCATCTTCTTCTTCCGTGGTCTCGCTCGTGCGGCGCATGGTATCCATCTGGAAGAGCTCTTCGAAGGATTTATCATCCGCGACAGGTTCATCAACCTTTTGTGTGCTGACGACATCTTCTGCGGCTACCAGCTCAGGGGCGACTGTTTCAGCGACCAACTCAACCAATTCGATCGGTTCAGGCAGTTCAATTTCCACAACTTCTTCTACCACCGGCTCAGGCTCAACCACCAAAGTTTCTTCTGGTGTTGTTTCTTCAACCGGCGCGGTCTCAATCACAGGGAACTGATAGCTGTTAACAACTTCGAGGATATCCTCGTGAGATTTCGGACCAATGCCGTCGATGGCAAGGATGGCGTCTGGTTCCAGTTTTACCTGCAACATCAGATCGCCCAAAGTTTCCAAGCCGGCTGATTGCAGGAGGACCTGCAAGTGTTCTTTAAGCTCTGTCACATCAAAGATGCTGAGCTTGAAGGCGCGGGCATCAATCGATTCACGCATCTTGCGGATCTCAGTCTGGCGGGCATCTTCTTCGACCTTGCGGTCAGCTTCGCCGCGCTTTTCAACACGATCCACAAAGCGTGCGATCAGGTTGCTGTCGTCCAGGTTGAGAACCCGACCTTCTTCTTTTTGCTGCAGCAAGGCTTCGATTCTCGTCATTGTGTCAGATTCTTCTGTTGCCAATTTGGCGAGGCTTGGGTCCTTACGCAGTTGCGCCAACGCCTTACTCGCGGCTTCGGAGACGCTCATGATGTCAATCCGCCAACCGGTCAGCTTGGCTGCCAGGCGGGCATTTTGTCCTTCGCGACCAATGGCGAGGCTGAGTTGATCCTCAGGAACCACCACCATGGCGGTCTTGTCATCACCTTTACCGTGGTTCAGGTATACGCCTGATACCCGGGCAGGGCTGATAGCTTTGCTGATATAGATAGCCGCGTCAGGATTCCACTCAATCACGTCAATCTTCTCGTCGTGCAGCTCGCGCACAATCGCCTGGATGCGTACGCCCCGTTGCCCCACGCACGCGCCGACCGGGTCGATGCCTTGCTGGGTAGCCGACACAGCCACTTTTGCGCGCTGACCGGGCTCACGGGCAATCGAGCGAATCTCGACGATGCCGTGGTAGATCTCGGGAACTTCGTTTTCGAGCAGCCGGCGCAGGAAGTTTCGATGAGCACGCGAAAGCACGATCTGCAGACCCTTGGGGAGATCCTTCACTTCAGCCACATACGAACGGATGCGGTCGTGGATGCGGAAACGTTCTGAAGGGATCATGTCCTTACGCTGCATGGAGCCTTCCGCTTTCAGGTCCAACCCAATGGTTGCCTGGCGCGAATTGACTGCCTGCACGATACCGCTGACAATTTCGCCTTCTTGTTTTTTGAAGAACTCATATTGCTGGGCGCGTTCAGCGTCGCGAATCTTCTGCTGGATTGCCTGGCGGGCAGTTGAGGCGGCGATGCGACCAAAATTTTCAGGAGTGGACTCCATCATCACCAGATCCCCAAGCTGGCAATTTGGATCAACCTTGCGGGCGTCATCCAGCAAGACTTCCGTCCGCAGATCGTAAATCTCGTCAGTGACTTCTTTTTCCGCGAAGACCGTCACGGAACCCTTGTCGAGGTCAATATCAACCTTGACTTCCTGGGCAGTAGACGCGCCAACAGACTTCCGATACGCGGACACCATGGCAGAATTGATTGCTCCCATAATAACTTCACGGGGCAAACCCTTGTCTTCCAGGATTTCGTTGAAGGCTAAGGCAAATTCACTTTTCATTTATCTTTCCACTCCAAAATTACACTAAACAAAAAAGTGGACAACTGCCCACTTTTCATCGAGAAAAGTATTCACTTACGAACGCATCTATTCTAACAGATTTATGGATAATTGCAAGTTATATTGATGTTCGTGATGCCAGAAATGCCCTCAGCCTCAGGCTGCGAATATAAATACACAAAGGGTTGGTGCAATCCACCAACCCTTTGTGTCAAATACGATCACGTTTATTCCAGACCAAACTTCACAGCAGCGTCATCAAGCGCCTTGCGGCATTTGCGCGTCCCCGCCTCAATACCATCCGGATCCTTGAAAATGGCTGATGAGAGGATGACCACGTCCGGATTGCACTCCAACAGTGGATCCATGTTGTTGTGGCGTAAGCCACCGTCAATCGCAAGCTCGCATTTTGGATTTTTCTCGTCGATCATCTTGCGGGCACGCTTCACGAGGTCAATCGCGGTGCGGCGCCAACCCCAATTGTCCTTGCCATCGGTCTCGTCCACACCGTGCACGATTACCTGCAAGCGGTCAATATCGTAAATAGCTTCCTCAACAAAGCAAAGCGGGGTATAGCCGCCAATCGCGAGACCGATTTTCATACCAAATTCACGGCAATAGTTGACAATGTACATGAACTGCGAACCGATGAAGTGCTCAGCAGGCAGGATCAGCATATTTGCGCCTGCAGCCGCAATTTTCTCGATGAAAAGACGGTCGCAAACTTCAGTGTAGAAGTGGCATTCAATCGGCAGCTTGGTTTCGGGGCGGATGCCTTCGATGATCTGATGCCCACCCATCAGCTGCATATTCTTGAGGTCTATCATATCCGCGGCATCGGAGTGGATGTAATCCACGCCAGCTTTATCGGCGGCGATCACGACATCAGCGATCCGACCATAATTGACGTGTGCCAAACCTGCGGCGATTTTTATATGTTTCATTTTTTCCTTTTCCTATCTCTTCCTATTCGACTGTCACGATGTCAGCCTGTCCGGCTTTGACCTGCGATCCAGGCTCTTTAACACTGACTTTTTTATCACCCGAGGTGAAAATAACCGCGGTGCTGAGCGCTTTTACCTCGGGAGAGGCTTGGATGACGCCCAGATCCAGTTTTACAAGTGGGTCGCCAGCTTTCACTTTGTCTCCCTGTTTTACCAGAGCCTTGAAGCCCTTTCCGTCAAGCTTTACTGTGTCCACACCGATGTGGATCAGGATTTCATAATCCTGGTTTTGTACAGCAGCAGCATGGGCAGTTGGGAACATCATCACCACCTCGCCATCAATCGGTGAGCAGATCAATTCGCCGGTTGGCTCGATGAAAAAGCCATCGCCGAGCATTTTCTGCGCAATCGCCTCGTCTGGATAAGCGCTGATCTGGTGAATGGTGCCGTCAACAACTGCAACAACTTTGGATTTTTTCTTGAAGAAGAACATCTTACCCTCCTGAGCAAGTTCGGAGGGCACTTGCGTGCCCTCCGAAAATTATATCGATTAATCCAAACCCAGAACGTCTTTGACCTTGGTCAAGAGTGAGGTCACACGCACGCCGTAGATGATCTGCAGGGCATTTTGCGACCGCACGACACCCATCGCTTCGAGGTGCTGTTTCCACATGGCGTCCTCAGCAACCAGGTTGGTATCCTTGACTTCCACGCGCAACCGGGTGGCGCAGGCAGAGACGGTTTCGATGTTGTCCGCGCCGCCTAAGGCTTCGACGATCCGTTCTTCCAGGGTGTCGCCAGTTGAAGCGGACTTCACATCACCAGCAGCCAAACTGCCAGGTTTGCCATCGGTAATCTCGTTGTATTGCTTCTTGGTCATGAAAGTGACTTCCTCATCCTCGTCACCACGTCCAGGTGTGCGCAGGTCGAATTTTTGGATCATGAACCTGAAGGCGACATAGTAGAGCAGGAAAGCCAGGGGAAGCAGGTAGAGCAGCGACATCGCGTGCACTTTGGCAGGCTGGAAGAGGTTGGGGATCATGAAGAACAGGGCATGACCGTTGATCGAGACGTTGGTAACTTCCGCCAGCACATACATCAGACCGCTGAGGGGAGCATACACCAACCAGTAGAGAGCGGGAGCAACGAAGAGGAAGGTGTATTCGATTGGTTCTGAAATGCCGACGAGCATCAGAGTGACCACAGCTGGGATGACAATGGAAGCGACTTTCTTGCGGTTTTCTGGCTTAGCCATCTTCCACATGGCAAATGCTGCGCCTGGCAGACCTGCCAACTGGAAGAGGATCCGACCAGTGGTAAAGTTGCGGGTGATATAACCCGTCGCGCTGGCAGAGGCTGCCTGACCCATGATGATGTTGCGCACACCTTCGTAGACCGTGCCGTCAATCGTCATAGTGCCGCCAACAGCGGAGTATTCAATCGGGAAGGCAATCAGGTGATGGATCCCGAAGGGGAGCAATGCCTTGTCGAGAAATCCAAACAGCCATGTGCCAAAGAGACCCGATGATCCGATGAAGCCCGTGATCCATTGCAACCCGCGACCGATGAAAGGCCAAATGTAATAAGTGGCGATCGCAAGTGGAATGGAAATCAGGCTGACCATGATGATCACAAAACGGGGTCCTGAGAAGAAGGCGAATGACGCTTTGAACTGGGTGTCCACATACTTGTTGTGAACCCAGGCAGCCACCACGCCAGCGATGATACCCGAGAAAATTCCCATATCGAGGGTGAAAATGCCGAGAACCTTACCCCAGAGCGCCTGGAAGTTGGGCTCCATTGTGAGGATGCTATCCGCAGTAAAACCCCACGAACCAGCATAAGAACCAATTCCACGGATGAAAGTGAAGAACATGACGATACCAGCGAATGCTGCCCAGCCTTTTTCCTTCTTAGCAAGAGTGAAGGCTATGCCAACGGCAAACCAGACCGGGAGGGTGTTCATGAACAGGAAGCCCATGTGCACGAACATGTTGATGACAGCAGTTACGAACGTACCGACAACAGAATCTGCCGGCAGAATTTCGGGCAGGATGTAATTGGTTAGACCAGCACCAATACCAACATAAAAACCGACCAAAACGAATAAAATGACCGGTACCATCATCGCGCCAGCGAATGATTGGATTTTTGCACGCATTGATTTCATTTTTTCTCCTTTTTTGAATGGACAGAATAATTGAATTTAGTTTAGCAGTTTCAACTGTCATTCCCCATCCATTCATTTCCGTTTCTCAACGGAAATTCTGTACAAATTGACTAATTAATGTTAATATTCATCTAAACCTATGCGGCCAATTGCACTGATCATTCTTGAAACAATGTTGAATAGGGAGGACTCGTTTACCTATCAGCAAATCGCTGACGAGGTCAACCTGACCGAAAGAACCGTGCGCAATCATGTGCCGGAAATCCGCGCGTTTGTAGAAAAATATGGGCTGGAGCTGCAATCCACTCGAGGAAAAGGTTGCGAAATCGTCGGCGAGGCGATCAAACGCACCAACCTCGCCGGGGATATCGGCAGAGCGCGATCCCAAAAACAGTTTTACAAAGCCAGAGAACGGGTTTGGATCATCATCTTGTATCTTTTTCTTCATAAAAATCCGATTAGCATCAGCTTCCTGACAGAGAAGCTCTTCATCGCCCGTTCTTCGATCTACAAAGACATCCAGGATGCCAGAACCTGGCTGAAAAATTTCCAAATCGAGCTTCAGACCAGCCATCGCGGATTGAGCTTGATCTCTGGTGAGAAACGAAACCGCCTTGCCCTCGTAAACCTGTTGCTCGAAATTAATGATTACGGTGCGACGATTTTCCCTGACAGGATCAGGCTTTACATCGAACAAATGAAACGTCCCGACTCCAACGACCGCGCCAGGCTCAACGCAATCTTTGATGGCATTTCACGCAAGAGCAACCTGGCGCTTGCGCCGAGCGAGAATGAACGACTTCTGCTCCATTTTCTGGTTTCCTTCCATCGCGTCAAACAGGGCTACCTGGTCACACTCGAGCCCGACGTAAGAAACAAACTCAAGACGGCGGTTTGGACTTCCCATTTGCAAGCCTATCTGCCAGAGATCGAAAAACAGTTCGAAGTCCGTTTGAATGAGACTGAGCTCTTTTATCTCTCCGGGATGTTGCTCTCATCAAAATTCAGCACAATCGAAGAATCAGAGCTGACCATCAAAGCGATTGCAGATGAGCTTGCGTGGAATTTTTCCCAGATCGTTGCCGAATATTACCTCTTGCGTGAAACTGAGCTATTTGTCACTGGATTGTCTCATCATATCCAGGCGCTTTTCAGGCGCGCCCAATACATCTGGGATTGCCACAATCCGATGAAGCACGAAGTCATGGAATACTTCCCACAAACCTACCAACTCGCCTCCCGAATCATTCCGAGTTTACAGCAGCATGTGCCTGTGGCAATTCCTGATGATGAAATAGCCTTCATCGCCATGCACATCATGGCTGCTCTCGAACGGTCGCGCCTGCCACTTAAGGCACTTTTCATCTACGACCAAACTTTCAGTGAGATCAAGTACGCGCTTTCGCTGGTGGAGAACCACCTGGCGGAGGTTCAAATCCAAAAGACACTCCAGCTTAATGATCTGAACCAAACCATGCTTGAAGGTGTCGACATCGTCTTTAGCACCTTTCCATTACAGCTTAAGGATGTGCATTGTTTCGTGTTTCCGTTGATTCCCGATGTAAAATTCATAACAACCCTTAAATCCACTTTGACATTGCTATTCGAACAAATAAATGATCAACGTTTGATACTAAACTCAGTTACCTAAGGAGTCACATGTTAAAAGAAATTGAAGAATTAGAAAGCAGCCTGGCTCTTGATCTTGTCACCCCCGAGATTATTCTGGAATTAGGCACCTTCATTGCGCGCAAAGCTCTGGATGAAAAATTACCAATCGGGGTTGAGATTCGCCTCGGCGAGCTTTGTGCGTTTTGTTTTGCTGCTGAAGGTGTCAGCCCAAACACGCAAAACTGGATCAACCGAAAACTCAACACCTGCGATTTCTTTGAGCATTCAACCTTCTGGGTTCTCGAGAAAACTGGCGGAGACCCATCGCTTCTGGACGCAAAATATGGGCTAGATCCACACCTTTCCACCAATGCTCCGGGCGGTATGCCTTTGCTGCTCAAAGGCTTTGGCAAAGTCGGTGCGATCGCGGTCAGTGGGCTGCCAGCCATGCAGGACCATGACCTGATCGTTGAAGCGCTTCGCAATTTGCAGGCAAAAGTCAATCGAGCCTGATTAGTTTTGAACAGACGGAGGAGGAAACCACAATGACAGAGAAAAAACTATGGTGGAAAGATGGCATTATCTACCAGATCTACCCACGCTCTTTTCAAGATACTAACGCCGATGGCATTGGTGACCTGACCGGGATTATTCAGCATCTCGACTACTTGCAGGATCTTGGCATCGATGGCATCTGGCTCTCGCCCATCACCCCCTCCCCTGATGTCGATTTCGGTTACGATGTTTCGGATTACCACACCATCGACCCAAAGTTCGGCAATCTGCAGGACTTTGACCGCTTGCTCCATGAAGCCCACAAACGCGACATCCACATCATTCTCGACCTGGTGCTCAACCACACCTCTGACCAGCATCGTTGGTTTCAGGAGTCGCGCATGTCCCGCGAAAATCCCTACCACGATTGGTATCTTTGGCGCGACCCTGCGCCTGGTGGCGGCGCGCCAAACAACTGGCAATCCATGTTTGGTGGTCCCGGCTGGGACTTTGACGAGAAGCTCGGTCAGTACTACTTCCACATGTTCAACAAACATCAGCCAGACTTGAACTGGCGCAATCCTGACGTGCGCGCTGCCATGCTCGACATTTTCCGTTATTGGCTCAACAAGGGCGTCGATGGTTTCAGGCTGGATGTGTTCAACGCCTGGTACAAGGACGCCGATCTGCGCGACAACCCCAGGCTGCCTGGCATCCATCGCCGCCCCTTCGACAGTTACCAACACATTTATGACCTATCACAGCCCGAAATGATCCCTGCGCTTCAGGATATCCGCAAAATCCTCGATGCTTTCCCCGACCGCTACGTGGTTGGCGAAACTTTCCTGGCAGACTCTGCCCACGCCCGCACTTATATCGGTGAAGACCGCTTGCACGCAGGCTTTGATTACGGCTATGCGAATTCTCCTTTTAGCGCCAGAGCTTTCGGAAAAGCGATCCAATATTGGGATAGCCTCCATGGCGAGCAAGCCTGGCCAAATTACTTCCTCAACAATCACGACAACCCACGCTCCTCCACCCGCTATGCTGGTTCAAATGATGATGCCAAGTTAAAGCTGCTGGCCACCATGCATCTTACCGTTCGGGGAACCCCTTACCTTTATTATGGTGAAGAAATCGGCATGCGCGATATTTCGATTTCCCGTTCGCAGATTCAAGACCCCGTCGGTAAACGCTATTGGCCTTTCAATAAGGGTCGCGATGGCTGCCGCTCGCCCATGCAGTGGGACGCGCATCCCTACTCGGGCTTCAGCAGCGCTCAACCCTGGCTGCCTGTCCATCCCAACTACAAGGTCCGCAACGTCGCCAACCAGGCAGCCGCCCCTGCCTCCCTGCTGAACTTTTACAAGAGCCTGATTGCGTTGCGCAGGCAAAACCCAGCCCTGCATGCGGGAAATCTTAGCCTGGTCGACACTGGAGAAGAATCGCTTCTGGTTTACAAGCGCTTTACCAGCGAGGAGACCATGCTGGTTGTGCTCAATTTCTCGAAAAGCGTAAAAAGTTACACCCTCCCGGTAGCAGATTTCAACCACTGGGACCTCATCTTTATTGGTAACGAGCCGCTCACCAGCCACATGACAGATTCAACCCTGGATCTGCCACCTTTTGGTGTAGCCATCTTGCAATCAAGAACCGCCTGACGAGGAGAGTATGCCCGGCAGCAACGCCCTGAATGACCTTGCAGCCCCGTATGTAAACGGATCGTTCGCGGCTGACTTGCCTCAAACCGGGCTGCCTCTTGACCGCTTCTTACCCCCTTATTATCCCGGCTCTATGTCTGGCTGGCTGCAGCGCTTTGCCCCGCCGGGCAGCTTCGTGCTTGACCCATTTGGGCAGGACCCGTATGTGATTTTGGAATTGGCTCGAGCTGGCTACCGCATGGTGGTCAGCGCCAATAACCCCATTGCTGCCTTTATTCTGGAAGTGATGGCTTCCGCGCCAAGCGCAGAAGAGATCAGCGAAGCAGTCGGCATCCTGGCAGGCATCCGGTCCGCGGAAGGGCTATTGCTCGAAGATCAAATCAACGCCTATTACCAGTTCGACTGCCCCAACCCGGATTGCCAACAGCAGGATCTGAAAACCAAACTACAGGTCGAATACCTGGTGTGGGCTGAAAATGCTTTTGAACCTGAGCTCGCGTTTGGCAGCTGCCCCCGCTGTGGCAAGCAAGCAGAATACCCACTGACACCGGAAATGCTTGCCAGTAAAGAGCCGCTGCCCGCTCTGAGTTTCCTGAAAGCACGGTTGCTTGAGCTTTCTGCCAACCCTGGTGACCCACTTCGCGAGTTGATGTCCGATGTGATCGCCTTCTACCCTCACCGCAGCCTGGCGTCGCTGCAGGCAATGATCAGCCGGCTTGACAACCCGCTTATTTCCCCACGCCAACGTACGCTGCTTAGAGCGCTAATCCTCAGCACTGCCGATCGGGTCAACCAACTCTGGACCCACCCCGGCGGTCGCAGCCGACCGCGCCAGCTTTTGCGTCCACCCCTTTTCCAGGAGCTCAACCCCTGGCAAGCCCTCCTGGCATCACAAAAAGCCTGGAGCAAGACCGAAAAGGCTGTACCACTGCGCGAATGGCCAGCCCAACCGCCTCAACTGGGTGGCATCAGCATCTTCCGTGGGCGTTTACGCGAGCTTGATCCCCCAATCCCGCCCGGAATGGTGGATGTGGTTATCACCTCAATGCCACGTCGCAATCAAGCCTGGTGGAACCTGAGCGGTTTGTGGAGCAGTTGGCTCTGGGGTCGCGACGGCAGCGCCACACTGCGCAATAGTCTGCTCAAGCAGCGTTATGACTGGACCTGGCACTCCACCGCCCTGCAAAAAGTGCTGATGCAGCTTGGCAAACTGATGCGACCAGGGGTGCCGGTCTTGCTGCAAGTGACGGAGCTCGACCCAATGTTCGCCATGGCGAGCATCCTTGCAGCTCAAAATGCCGGTCTCAGCCTGCAACAACTCGCAGCCAACGGTGAAATGAGCGTGTTGCAAACCTCCTGGCGCTTCGGTCGACCCAGCCGGCAACCGGCACAAGCTGGTTCTTTCTCACAGGCAGTCAAAAGAGCAGGTTCGCAGTTTCTACAGCGACTTGGCGAACCTGCAACCTACCTGCGCCTGTTTAGTGCCGTGTTGGTCACGCTCCTTTCTGATGGGCTGCTGGAAGGGCGCCCTGGTCAAGGGGAGACCCTTAACGAGCTGCAGGAAGAGATCGACAAAGCGCTTTCAGACCCGGGCACTTTTTCCCGCTTTAATCCCGGGATTTCGGCTGATAGTGGCTTGTATTGGCTGGCTGACGCCGGCACAAGTGCCCAAACTGCCGCCGATCGCGCTGAAAGATCACTCCTGAATGCGCTCCAAACCCAACCCTTGCTTTCTGTAAAAGATGCCCTCGCAGCCGTAAATCTAAAACTTCCGGGTCTGCAAAATGTTGAAATGGAATTAGTGCAAGCCATCCTTGAATCTTACGCTGATCCTACGCCTGATTTCAAAGCGTGGTCACTGCGTACGTTTGAAACCACCCGGGAGCGCCAAAAGGATCTAAAGGCCATCTACGAACTGATCGAATCCCTCGCAAACCGCCTACGCATGCCGCGCGAGTTGAGAACCGATTCCATTGTCTGGCTTGGGCTGGATGGCTCTCCGGAATTCAGCTTCTTTCCGATCATCACCACTGAGTTTTCGGAACTGCTCATCCGTCACCAGGATTTGCCAGGCAGGAAGCTGATTGTACTTCCGGGCAGCCGCGCAAACCTTGCCGCATTCAAGCTGCGGCGAGACCCGCATCTGCAGTCGCTCAAGACGGAAAACTGGAGCATTGTCAAATATCGCCAGCTGCGCAACCTGAGCGACAACCCCCTTCTCACCCGGGAATTATTCGCCTCTCAAATCACCGGCGACCCGCCTGAATACCGCTCTACACAATTAGCGTTGTTTTAAAGTCAGGGGTAATTAATAGGGAAGTGTAGTCGTAGGTCAGGTTGCGCAGTTCAACCTGACATCCAAAACCTAGCTTTGCTGAGGATTTTACATGCCAATATTCTTGACGTCAGGTTCAACAGAAGAACCTGACCTACGCGCGCTCAATCCTCGGGCTTCCCTAGAAGGGTTGCTTGCGTGCCGGAGGCTAAGCTGGCTCCCGCCGTGTAACGGATGGGAGGCTGAAGAGAGTAAATATTCTTCTAGGTGCCGAAAAAACGCAGATTACAAAAGAGTCGGGTTCCAAATTGGAACCCGACTCTTGGTAAACACTATGGCGTCACCGACGTCGGTTCAGTTTCATCTGGGGGAACCGGCGGAGTCGGGGTCATCGTCGGCACAAAGGTGGGCGTCACCGTCGGCGTATCCGTGGGCGTTGGAGTAAGCGTGGGGGTCGGCGTTGGCAGCGTGAAGCGCACCGTGAACTTTTTCTGCACCTCGGTGTTCTGGGTGCTGTGCAGGGTCACCCGCAATGTGATCACCTTTCCATCCAATTCACTGACATCCCATTCCGCCAAAACTCCCGCACTGCGCATCGGCGTCGTGATCCAATCCTCCTGTAGCGGGTTCCACTGGCTTGGGTTCTCGCCCTCGCCCCAGTGCAGTTTATACTGCTTGAAGTTAGCCGTCGCATCCACCACCCCCACCACCTTGAATGGGTTCTCAGTGATCGCGTTTTGCAGACCCAAGATGTCAATAATCGGGCGGGGGTCGTCCAGCCGGCATTCCCTTTCGGGTTTGATCACCAGCGGATCCGGGAAGCCATAGTTATCAGCCCAGGCTTTGCCAGAATCTGTCTTGAGCCATTTGATGGCGTCTTTATCGTCAACGTTGATCGTCAGCGCTTCTTTCGTGAACTCATTACATGCCGGCGAAGCTTGCAGCCCGGTCCAGGAATCGATCATACTCTTCATCCAAAGGTCTTCTTCCTTTGGCAAAGGACCCTGGTCGGAGGCAAATACCTCCGTACGCTGGCTGGGGCAATACTCGCTTGGCACCGTACCCGAGACGGAGCAGACGGTCATGTCCACAACGTCCGACGGTCTCGCGAACGCAGTCGCGCTGCCACCGCGCAGTTGCTGAATGCCAATCTGCATGATGCTCGCCCAGATCGGCGCGGCGCCGCTGACGCCTGAGGTGTTGATCATAGGCGTGTAATCCGCGTTGCCCACCCAGACGCCCACCAGCAAATCAGGGGTGTACCCGACCGTCCAGTTGTCGCGGTAGTCGTTGGTGGTTCCGGTTTTCACCGCCGCCTGGAATGGCAGCGCTAAAACCGAGCTGGTGCCAAACATCGGCGCGCGCGCATTGTTATCGGACATGATTGAAGAAAGCAGGTAAGCATGTGCCGCCCGCACCACTTGCTCTCCGTTACCTGGTACGTATTCGTAGATTACATTGCCCTTATGGTCGACAACCTTTGTGATCGCCACCGGCGCAACTCTGCGCCCCTCGTTCGCCAGCACCTGGTATGCCCCTGTGAGCTCAAGCAGGCTCACCTCGCCGCCACCCAGGGTCAGCGCGAGCCCATAATCCGGGCGGTTCAGGCTGGTGATGCCCAATCGGCGTGCCAGGTTGATGAAGCCATCCGGGTTTGGTGTGGTGGGATCGTCGTAAATGCCCACGTACTCGAGCGCTTTCACAGCCGGGATGTTGTAGGAGTTCGCCAAGGCATCCCTTACGGTTGCCGGACCGTGAAAGCGACCATCGTAGTTGACCGGTTCATAGCGTGGATTGGTATCGTTGGGGTCGCCGGAAGGCGCGAAGCTCGCCGGCACATCCCAAATCAGCGTTCCAGGGGTCCAGTCTTTCTCAAATGCCGCCAGGTAAGTGAGCGGTTTGATCGCAGACCCGGGCTGGCGGGTTTGGGTCAGCGCCATGTTGACCTGCCCGCTGATATCCGGGTTGTTAAAGTCTGCCGATCCTACCATCGATAGGATCTCACCAGTCTTGGGGTCCATCGCAATCACCGCGCCGTTGGTGGCGTTGTTTTCCGTCATCCGAGCCAGTTGGCTTCGCACCGCCTCTTCAGCTTGCAGCTGCAAATTTGGGTCAAGGGTGGTATAGATCGTAAAGCCGGAGCGGTAGATTGTTTGCGAGTCGAACTGCGACTCGAGCAATGACTGAATGAACACCACCCAATGCGGGAACTTCATGACAAAATCCTGTTTCTTAAACTCGTAAGCTTCCAGGGTGTTGGTAGCTTCAAGCGTCTGCATCGCGTCCAGGCAGACCGGCGTCAGTTCTTCGCCAATGTGGATGCAGCCTTTTTCGTTGCTGAGTTGATACATCAGCAAAAGCACTGTCTTGTTCCTTCGGAGCGTGGCTTCGCGGTTCGTGTAAATATCGTACTCCGCAGGCGTTTGCGGCAGACCCGCCAGGAAGGAAGACTGCCAGAGGGTCAGGTCCGCGGCGGTGGTGTTGAAGTAAATTTCCGAAGCGGCTTCGATGCCATAGGCGAAATTGCCATAGAAAATTTCGTTGAGGTAAAGCTCCAGCACTTGCTCCTTGGTATAGCGGCGCGTGATTTCTGCTGAGAGGATGATTTCGCGTGCTTTGCGCTCGTAGGTCTGCTCGAAGCGTTCGTCCGTCAGCAGCAGCATGCGCGCCAATTGCTGGGTGATGGTGGATGCTCCCGAAACGATCTCCCCGGAGGTGTAGTTCGTGTAGAGTGCACGCGCCAACGCTATCAGGTCAAAACCAGGATGGTTGTAATACTCTTTATCCTCGGTAGCGATCGTCGCGGCGATCAGGTAAGGTGAAATGCGATCCAGAGGCACATAGGTACGCTTGCCGGCGTTGGGGTCGACGATTTCGTACAATATATTGCCGTTACGGTCAAGGATGCGCGTGGTCTCAAACTGAGAGGCGCGGTTTTGCAGCTCGTCCACAGCCGGCAGGGTCTTGGCGATGTCAAAGTATTTGTAAATCGCGAACGCGGCCACCCCCATCCCCACGAGTAAGAGCGCGATCGCGCCAAACAGCAGGGTCTTGCCAAAACAACCGCTTTTCTTTGCGGTCTTGGGCTTTTTGGGCGTCTTTGCTTTTTTCACTTTTACCTCAGGCGCAGGTTTGGCCGCCGCCTGCCTGGTGACCTTGTTGGGTTGGGTGTGCGAAGTCACAACCGGCTGGGTGCCTTCCTTCGCTACGTCGACACTGGCTGCGAAAGCGGTCGGCGCCAAAACGGTCGCGTGCGGGTCAACTACCTCCACCCTCTCAGGCAGTGGTGTGGGCTTAGGCTCACTCGCCTGCGCCAGGTCGTTCGCCTGGGGAGGGATGGTCGGGATGTCGTCCGGGTTGAGGATGCTCTCGACTTGCTTTGGTTCCATCACCGTCTGCAGCTCACTTTGCGGTTTTTGTTCCACCGCCCAATGCCCCGTGGTAAAGTCCGTGATCTCTTCCGCTTGCCAGTCGGGTTCGGGGAAAGCATCGACTTCCTTAAACCCTGTCAGCTCGGTGAAGTGGCTCGAATCCAGCGGCGTTTCCGGGAGGGGTTCGGGCTCAGGTGCGGGCTCGGGTAAGGGTTGGGGAGCAGGTTCCTGCACATCTTCTGCGCCGTAGCCCTCGAAGCTTTCGAATTTACTGACCGGATCCAGTGCGGGGGTATATCCAGGTGTCTCCTGAAATGCACTCAATTCCTGGTATTCTGCAGGTTTGATTTCGTGCTGTTCGTTCTCTTCCATAGCGTTTTCCATCCTCATGTCAATAGTGACATTTTAACATAAGCTGAAAACGCTACTAAGTGTGTCAAAGTTCCCGTTTGGAGGGCGCAAAGGACAGATCGGTTTATACTTAAGCCATGCCCACCGGACCTTACTTTCGCACAGACCCCATCAGCCTCACCCTGGCTGCGGATCATGCCTTCTCGATGGACCTCGGCAGCCCGGATATCGTCTGGCAGCTGGACCTCGACTCGTCTCAGCCGCTTTCCCTCCAAACCTGCCTCGGGCTGCAGGCGCAATCCTTTCGCCTCTACCCCCTGGTCGGACGGAACAAGCACGTCTACCAAAACCTGGACGAGTATCTCACTTCCCCTCGCATCGATAGCCTCAGCTCGAATTACGCCCGGGTGAATCTATCGCCCGACCCCGATACGCAAGCCTTGCTCGAGTTTTGGGCTCGCGAACCCTCCGCCATCAGCGGGCGGCTCACGCTGCGCAACACCGGCACGGAAAACGCCGAGCTGAGCGCGCGCGTGGCGGGCTTGCTCGTGCCCCTCGAAGGCGGGCAGGGACTTTCCATCACCAAGCTGGACTTCAAAACCTACCTGCGCGGGCAGAGCGGCGAGCTCACCGTCGCACTGGTGATGGATGGCATGCCCAAGCCAGTTATCAGCCCCAACCAGGCGCTCGAGATCAGCAAATTGCTCATGCCGGACGAGGAATTCTCGGTCCTTTGGCGCTGCAGCCTGGCTTTTTCGCCCACCCAGAGCCAGGAACGCGCCCTCAAACCTTTCCCCGCCAACTGGCAGGCGGAGGTTGCCCGCCTTGAAGTCGCCGACCAAGCCCGCACGCTCGAGATTGAAACCCCGCTGCACGACTGGAACCTGGTCTTCAAGAGCATGCAGGACCAAGCCAATTTGCTGGTCAGGCAGCCGGAGGATCCCTTGCTGACTCTCTCGACCTTCACCAAACGCAACACCCACACCCCCATTGGCAAGGCGCATGAGCTGCGGAATCTGACTAAAGCCCCAGACGCGCCATCGATGCTGCAGTTCAAGCAGTTCGTGCGCGTGCTGTTGCCCGCCCAGGTCGAGAGCGCGGTCGAACTGGTGCGCGGAGCGCTCATTAACCTTCCGAGCCAATCCAAATCCGCGCCGCCCTTCCCGCAGCTTGCGGCGCTAGTCTGGGATGTCCACAGCTACCATCAGCAGCCCCAATTCCTGGCGGAATGTCTGCCCATGCTGGCCGAGCAGACCTTGCGCTGGTTCTCGCCGCGGCACGACCGCGACCAGGACGCCTTACCCGAGTGGCCCACCCCTGAGCATGCCGGCCTCACCGACCTGCCCAACTTCGACGTCTGGCAGGAAGATGGCTTCCCCACCCAAATCTCTACCGCCGAGAGCCTGGGGTTGGCAATCCTGCTCACAAACGAGCTCGAAACCATCCAGCGCATGGCGCGCGTTTTGGGCGACGAGGCGTTATCCGCCCAACTCCGCCCCTACCAGGAGCGCCTAACGGCAGCGGTCGCCCGTTTTCGCGCCGAACATCCCGACGCATCCTTCATCGACCGCGACACCCATCGCGTCCACCTCTCCCTAAAACTGATCGAGCTGCAGCTACCCGACCCAACCTGGCAGAGCGTGCCGCTTGAGACGCCAGCCAGGCTCAACATCCTGCTCAAACAAGGGTTCGCGCTTGCCATGCTGCCAGCCTTCGAGGTCGTCGGCGCGGATGCCAAAGGGCGCGAGCTGCGCGAAACCATCGATTCCAGCCAGATCCTCTGGCTGCCGCACGGTTTCCAAATCACCACCCAAAAGGTGTACGCACGCTTCGACCGCCTTGAGGGACTGGATGTCAGCTTCATTCGCCACAAGTTGCTGCAGGTCTACACCAGCGACTTGCAAATCAGCGATATCAGCCAGCAGTTGGGCTGGGAAGGGCAAGCCGGCGAGGCGGAGCTTCCCGCCTGGGTTGCTTCGCCGGATCTGCGCCACCGTTTCGGTCTGCCCACCGACCTCAACCCCGCCAATGCCGAAGGTAATAAGGTGAACATCGGTTGGAACTGCCTCCTGATCGAGCACCTCAACCGCATCGGCGAAAAGAAACTCGCATTCGACCTGCTCAGCCGGCTGATGCTCGGCTACACCAGGATGTTGAAGCAGGAGCATGCCCTGGTTGAGGGCTTTCAAAGCAGCACGGGTGCATGCTTGGGCGACCGCAACAGCATTCACGCACTGCTGCCGCCATTGCTGCTGCTCGAGCTGGCTGGGATCCAGATCATTAACGAGCAGAAGGTCAGTATCTCGGGCGAGAACCCCTGCCCCTGGGCGCTGGTAGTGCGCTTTCGCGGGCTGGAAGTGCGGCGGGAGGGCAAGAACACCACCATCCAATTCCCCGACGGCACCCTCGCCCACCACTTCGGCAGCTCTGGCAAGCTGTTCACAGGGAAGCACGACTAGCGACTGAATTGCCAGCCTTCCCCTTTGTGTATAGACCGGAGACATAGGTAACAAGTGTTCGGACACATAGGTTACACATT
>CAYPBU010000019.1:0-5658 GCA_964409045.1 uncultured Anaerolineaceae bacterium
CTGCCGTGTCTCTTTATTCTATATCCCTTGCTTGGGTATCATACTAATGACAGAAAAATTGTTTATCTCACCGAATTCACGAATTTACCAGCCTTTCCAATTCCCTATCACATATCAACCAGCACCAACCGTGGTTCAGGCCGCTATTCGCATATGAACTTCATCAGAAAGTGCAATATCCTTTGACTCTGGTCTCTTAGAGTGCTATTATTTTACTGAAGTTATTTTTCATTTCGAACTTATTCTGCACGTTAAAATGGAGGTCTTATATGAGAGCAACCTTTATCTCACGCATCATCGGCGCAATTGTCCTTGGTATTATTGGAGTATTCACCAGTCTCCCCATTTATAATTTTGTCCAGCAGTTTGTCGATATGCCCAACCTTTCACAGGGTGTGGTTACCGGCTTTACCGTGGCGATTTTTGCCGCATTTGGCTTTTTAATCACCCCCTACATCACAATCAAGCCCTTCCAGGCTTTGATAAAAATGTTTCATAAATCTTCAGCCCAATCATTGTTGAGTGGGCTTGTTGGCATGACCATCGGTTTGGTCATTGCCGCCATCATGGCATACCCTCTTTCGTTGCTGCCAAAGCCTTTCGGACAGATCCTGCCGCTTGCTGGTTTACTTCTGTTCGGTTACCTGGGAGCAGTGCTCTTTGTCACCCGACGGGAGGACTTTTCTAACCTCATTAAAAGCATGGGCAGCAAGATGCCTTCACGTGGCAAAGGCGAGAGCGAGCGGCGTGTGTTGGTGGATACCAGCGCGATCATCGACGGGCGCATTGCAGATATCGCCAAGACCGGTTTTTTGGGTGCTACCTTAATTGTTCCTCGCTTTGTGCTCAATGAGTTGCAGTTTGTGTCTGACTCTGCCGACAGCCTGCGTCGTCAACGCGGACGGCGCGGATTGGATGTGCTTGGTGAACTGCAGGAGAGTAAGGATATAAACGTGGTCATCAGCGACATCGACGTGGAAGGTGTGCGCGAGGTGGACGACAGGCTGGTGCTGCTTGGGCGGCAGATGAGCTGCCCGATCCTGACCAACGATTTCAACCTCAACCGGGTTGCCGAACTCCAAGGCGTAAAGGTGCTCAACATCAACGATCTTGCCAACGCAGTCAAAGTGATTATATTGCCCGGGGAAAGCCTGCAGATTGAGGTGATCCAGGAAGGCAAGGAATACAACCAGGGCGTTGGATACCTGGATGATGGCACCATGGTGGTCATCGAAAATGGTCAGCGCTACATTGAAAAACAAATAGAAGTCACCGTTACCAAAATCTTGCAGACCTCTGCCGGGCGGATGATTTTTGCCAAACCAACCCACGAATGAAAGCAGGAGGTGAATGATGAGCCTGAAAATATACAGCACCCTCAGCCGCGTCAAGGAGGATTTTAGAACCCTCGAACCTGGAAAGGTCAGGATGTACGTTTGCGGTCCGACCGTCTACGCGGAATCACACATCGGGCACGCCATGTCTGCCCTGGTTTTCGACATCGTTCGGCGCTACCTGGAGTATTCTGGTTATGACGTCAATTTCGTGATGAACTTCACTGATGTGGATGACAAGATCATCAACAAAGCCAATGAACTCGGACGTGATCCCTTTGAACTGGCCAATCAGTACATCCAGCAATACAAGTCCAATCTCGACGCGCTGAACGTCAAACCTGCCACCAAAAACCCACGTGCCACGGAAGACATGCCCCAAATTATCGAGATGATCAGCCAACTGATCCGTAGCGAGTCGGCGTATGAAGTGGATGGCGATGTGTACTACAACGTCGAGTCCAAACCGGACTACGGCAAGCTTTCCGGTCGGCGGCTGGATACCATGAACGCCGGCTCACGCGTGCAGGTGGACGAGCGCAAAGAGCATCCGATGGATTTTGCCCTTTGGAAGTCCGCCAAACCCGGCGAGCCCGCCTGGGATAGCCCTTGGGGCAAGGGGAGACCCGGTTGGCACATTGAGTGCTCGGCAATGAACATGACCCACCTGGGTGAACAGATCGATATCCACGGCGGTGGGAATGACCTGATCTTCCCCCACCACGAAAATGAAATCGCCCAAACCGAAGCCATCACCCACAAAGTTTTTGCCACTTACTGGATGCACAACGGCATGCTTGGTTTGAAGTCCGAGAAGATGTCCAAATCGCTCGGCAACATGATCACAATTGACCAATTCCTGAGTGAACACCCGGGCGATGTGATGCGGATGTGGGTGCTGAACGGTTCCTACCGCAGCCCGCTGACCTACAGCGAGGATGTGATTGAACAAACCGAACAGACGTACCGCCGCCTGCTCAACGCCAAAAAACCCGCCCTGCCAGGCGCAGGAGGTCTCCCGGAAGACAAGGCAACCTCCCTGCAAAATGCCGCTGTAATAGAGAGACAAGCTTTTAAAGAGAGCATGGACGACGACTTCAACACCTCCGCGGCTTTGGCTGCGATCTTCGAACTGGTGCGCAACCTCAACCAGGCTCGCAGTGATGGTGCGACCGAGGCACAACTTTTGCCGGCAAGGGAGGTTTTTAACGAGTTGACTGGCGTACTTGGTCTGCAGCTCGAGGAGCAATCCGGCAGCACCAATGCTGCTGATCCGTTCATCGACCTGCTGGTGCGGCTGCGGCGCGACCTGCGCGCGGAGAAAAACTGGACGCTTTCTGACAAGCTGCGGGATGAGCTCAAAGCCTTGGGTGTCATCCTGGAAGATAGCAAGGACGGTACCACCTGGAACTGGGAGCAAGGGTGAAAGAATGGATCACCGGGCGAAACCCGGTCTATGAGACGCTGAGAGCCAGAAGGCGGCACGTTTTCCGCCTGATGTTGCTGCGCGGGATCAAACTGGACGGACACCTGCCAGAAATTATCAAAATGGCTCAAGAACGCAAGGTGCAGGTGTTGGAAGCCCAGCGCCAGCAACTGGACACCATTGACGGGCACAACCAGGGTATTGCCCTGGAAACCAGTGAGTATCCGTACGCAGCACTTGAGGACCTCTTTGCCCACGCACAGGCAAGCGGTGAAGCGCCTTTTTTCCTGCTGCTGGACCTGATCCAGGACCCGCAAAACCTCGGCTCGCTGCTGCGGACTGCAGAGTTGATGGGCGTGCATGGGGTGGTTATGCCCTCTTCGCAGGCTGCCCAGATTACGCCGACTGTGGTGCATGCCTCCTCCGGCGGCTCGGAACACCTTTTAATCGCGCAATACAATCTTGCGCAGGCGATCGACCGCATGAAGCAGTTGAAAGATGTATGGGTGTATGGGCTTGACGCGTCGCCGAAAGCCCGCCCGGTGCATCAATTGCGGTTGAGTGGTGGGGTGGCGCTGGTGGTTGGCAACGAGGGGGAGGGTTTGCGCGACCTGGTGCGCAATAAGTGCGACGATTTGATCAGCCTGCCTCAGTTTGGCAAGCTCGATTCGCTCAATGCGGCTGTCGCCGGTTCAATCGCTCTATTTCTGGCAAGGCAGGCAAGACAAACAAAGTAAGGTTCCAATTGGTCGTAGGCGTAGGTCAGGTTCCGCTTTTGAACCTGACGTCATATGCGCCAGCCTACGTAAGTGCAATCTTTTTTCATTCATTAAGCCTAAAAAATGCGTTTACTCCCCGTACGAATACATACCCTCACGGAAGTCTTTTGGGTTAATTACTGGCGAGGCTAGCTCGTCTTTGCCGTAATATCTCCAATAACTGGACCACTCCCAATTAAAATTGTCAGAATAGCCATGTTTGATCGGATTGTAATGAATGTAATTAAAACAATGTTGGAAGTCATCCTGATCCTGAATGGTATGTTCCCAAAATCGTCCCTGCCAGACCTCAAGGTTTGGCTTTTCCATAATTTTACGGATCAATGTTGTGGTCTTTCTCTTAATTTCTTTAATTCTTGAGGAGAAGTCGTGGTCGGTTTCAGCCAGGGTAATCAGCAGGTGAATATGATCAGGCAGGATGCAATAAGCTATTAAATCAAAATGGTGGTAGCTTTGAATTGTGCTTACGGAAGAGAAAAACGCTTCGACACACTTTTTGTTTTCGAAAAAACCGATTCTTTTCGATGTCACCAATGTGAAGAAATAGGTGCCACCGGCGACGTAATTACGAATGAAATTTGGCATAATCGTAGTGTAATTTGACAGGGTGAAAAGCGCAAATGAAATACTAAGAATGGTTAAATAATGATTAATTTGGGTCAGTTTACGCTGGCGATGTCAGGTTCAAAAGCGGAACCTGACCTACAGCAACGTGTCATGAGGAAAGACAGGAAGAACAAGTTGTGAAGCAGGATGTGTGATGTCAGGTTGAAAATCGCAACCTGACCTACGGCGAATGGGTATTTTCCAAGTCACACATAACCTGATCCTCGGCAATGTCCCTACGAAAATCTACAAAAAAATCACCGTCGCCAACCAGAGGCAGACCATCACAAAGCCCATAACCAGGCGGATGACTGCCGCGATTCCGTAACCAAATGCCAGGGCTTTGGTAGCATGCCAGGCTTTTTCACTGTCCTGGTCCAAACGGCGGTATTCCAAGATGTAAAGTAATCCCAAGGCTAACGCTATCCCACCGATTGGGGTCAGGAAGATGCCGCCGATAAGCATACCCAGCAGGCTCACAAGGATTTCCCACCAGGGCACTCCAGCGTCACGGGTTTTTTTCGCGCCCAGGAGGTTATCAGTAATCGAACCGACCAGCATTAGCAGGGTGTTGACCACAAAAAACGCGATCGTCAGACCAAATTGCGTGGACGAATGTCCGCGATTAAACCCAACATAGATCACCCAGATCAGGTGACCCACCCAACTGACAGTCAGGCCCGGGAAGAAAACCAGGAACAAACCAAAAAAGCCTACCGCATTCAGAATGCCGCTGATCGCAACCATCAGGATGCGGATCCATTCAATGTTCATTTAATTACCTCAATGCCACCCATGAGCGGCTTCAGGACTTCAGGCACGACGATGCTGCCATCGGCTTGCTGGTAGTTTTCGAGCACGGCAATAAGCGTGCGCGGCAAGCCCAAACCCGAGCCGTTGAGCGTGTTCACAAACTGCAGAGAGGAACCGTCTGCCGGGCGGTACTTGATGTTGGCGCGCCTGGCTTGGAACTGCCCAATGTTGGAAATGGATGAAACTTCGAGCCATTCCTGGCAGCCCGGCGCCCAAACTTCCACGTCGTAGGTTTTGTGGGAACCAAAGCTCAGGTCGCCGGTGCACTGTTTGAGGATACGATAGGTCAGCCCGAGCCCCTCGCAGGTGGCGCAGGCGTCGGCAACCATGTTTTCAAGTTCCTGTTCGGCGTTCTCTGGCAGGCAGTACTTGTACATTTCAACTTTATCAAATTGATGCCCGCGTTTGATGCCGCGGACGTCCCTGCCGGCGCTCATTTTCTCGCGCCGGAAGCAGGCTGTGTAGGCGGTCAGGTTCATTGGCAGGGTTGCTTCATCGAGGATCTCGCCCATCAACATGCCTGTCAGCGGCACTTCAGCTGTCGGCACCCACCAAAAATCCTCCTGGTGGTCGCGATAAAGATTTTCAGCGAATTTGGGCAGCTGCCCGGAGGCGAACATGACCTCTTCGCGCACCATCCAGGGTGGGTAAAACTCGGTGTAGCCCTGGCGAATGTGGAGGTCGAGCATCCAGAAGATTA
>CAYPBU010000019.1:5668-30432 GCA_964409045.1 uncultured Anaerolineaceae bacterium
TAAGGCACGTTCAAGCTGAGCACCAGCGCCTTTGAGCACGTAAAAGCGCGTTCCGGAAAGCTTTACGCCGGCTTCAAAGTCAATAATGTCCAGAGCGGTGCCCAAATCCCAGTGGGGTTTAGGTTCGAAATCGAAGTGCTTAGGCTCGCCAATAGTGCGAAGGACGATGTTGTGCTTGTCGTCCGGACCAACCGGCACATCCAGGTCGGGGATGTTGGGGATGCCGGCAAGGGTGTCGTAAAGCGCTTTTTCCGTTTGCTTGAGGGTTTCGTCCAACGCAGCGATGTCATCGCCAAGGATCCGCATGGAGCTGATCTTGGCTTCGCGCTCTTCCTTGCTTTTCATCCTGCCGATTTCTTTGCTGACAGCATTGCGCTCAGCCTTCTTGACCTCAACGTCGAGAATCAGGCGGCGACGCTGCTCATCGAGAGCGATCACTTCATCCACGATACTGGAATCCATATCACGTTTTGCCAGGGCTTCTTTTACAAGTTCGGGATTATCCCGGAATAATTTCACATCCAACATGGTGACCTCTTCTCTGGTTTGTTGCTAACCTAACTTTTCAATTTTACCATTCCATTGGAGTGGCGAATGTTATTAAGCATTGTTTAGAACGGAAAATACCCTCTTCATTCTCCCGTCCGTTACACGGATCTTCAACCAGAGGAAGCCCAAAAACCGTAAGCCCAATGAGTTTTTGTAGGCCGGATTGCGCAGTTCAATCCGGCACCACACAACATTCAAATTACGGTGGATTCAGGATAATAATCGAGCCTGTGATCTTTCATTATCAAACACCGCTTGGTTTCTTTCGTAGGGCACGGCATGCCGTGCCGCTACTCAGATAATGTACTTGATATTGAATATCAGGATTGATGATAATCCCTCTTTCCGACCCACTTTACCAAAACAGCTATAATAGTGCCCATGAAACTCGTGAGATTTATTGCGCTGGCATGCTGCTTGGTATTGTTTGCGCTTCCCATAGGCAGAATTTCAGCGCAGAGCCCCACCCCGAACACTTATGGCATCCTGACCTCCACCCCACAGCCGGATGGTGCCATTTATCACATCGTCCAGCCTGGCGAGAGCCTGTGGGTTATTTCAGCTGCGTATGGCATACCGGGCAGTGAGATCATGGTGCTGAATGGCAACAGCGCTGAGGCAAACGAAGTCTACATCGGCGACGTTTTGCTTATCCGCAGGGCAAACACCCCCACCCCAACCAGCAACGTCACGCCCACTCCCATCCCCACCACCCCACAGCCAACGTTATTCATCCCAAGCCGCACACCAATTCCGACCAAGACACCGCTGCCCACCGCCACCCCAACCCTACCGCCCTCAACAGCGCAGATGCTTTTTGGGGACAGCCAAAAGGTCGGTTGGACGATGGTCGCCGTCAGTGGTGTTGGTTTGTTACTGGTGATTGCCTTCGGCTTCCTCAAGAAACCACGCTAATTCGCCGCGCATGTCCACAGATCAACGGATCGTAATACTCGCTGATACCCATGTTGGGGATCGCACTTCGTCGATTGAGCCTGCGCTTTTGCGGGCGATCGAAGCGGAGAACCCGGATCGAATTTTTCATGCCGGGGATGTCTGCAGAGCGGATGCAATTGAACAATTATCGCAAATCGCTCCGACCGACGCAGTCCAGGGCAACCGAGATTGGTTTATGGGCTACCGCTTGCCGTTGGAATGCCATCATGTCATCAACGGCGTAAAAGTCACCCTGGCGCATGGTCACATGAGCATCTGGCAGTGGTTCCTGAATTATGTCGTGCTCTTTTTGTTTGGGACAATGAGCGGACATCGAAAATTCCAGGCAAAACTCGCAAAAAAGTATCCTGATTCTGATGTAATAATCTATGGGCATATCCACGTCCGCCAGGATGAGGTTATGGATGGTATCCATTTTATTAACCCGGGCGTCGGGTATCCAGAACGGCGCAACCAGTTCAAACCGCAGTATGCAGTCCTGATTATTACTGGCGGGGGAACAGTGCGGACAGAATTTAAATCCGTCCAACCAGACCCGCCAGCATCGGTATAATTAGGGCATGCCTGGCGAAATTTTAACCTCCTCCAAAAATCCGAATATTCAACTTGTACACAGCCTGCTCGATCAGAGCAAAGCCCGCCGCAAGCATAATGCCTTCGTTGCCGAGGGAGCTCGCGTGCTGGAAGATGGGCTGGCATCAGTTGTGCCGTTGAAGTTTGTCCTTCATAAGACCAGCCTGACTCCTCGCGCTAAGATGCTGCTCGAAAAGATCAAACCTGACCAGGTTGCCTTTGAGGTGGAAGACCGGCTATTTGAGAGCCTGAGCGATACTGAAGCCTCGCAGGGCATTCTGGGTGTTTTTGACATTCCTGAGTTTTCACAACCTGCCAAACCCAGCTTTGTGGTGATCCTCGATCAGCTGCGGGACCCAGGCAACCTGGGCACGATCCTGCGCTCGGCAGATGCTGCCGGGGTGCAGGCGGTGTGCCTGCCGCCTGGGACGACGGATGTTTGGGCGCCGAAAGTGGTGCGGTCGGCGATGGGCGCACACTTCAGGTTGCCGCTGCTACGCTGGCCCTGGGAGGCAATCGCCGCTTACGTGGAGGATTTAAGTGTTTTCCATGCGGACATGCAAGGGCAGGAAAGCCTCTGGCAGGCAGATTTACGGGGAAGGACCGCATTGTTGATCGGCGGTGAAGCTGAAGGCATCAGCCCGGAGGGGCAGCAGCTCGCGACGCACTCCGTGCGTATCCCAATGGTAGGGAAGACCGAATCGTTGAACGCCGCGGTCTCTGCCAGCGTGCTGATGTTTGAAGTGCTGCGCCAAAGCAGCCAGGGGGTCTGATTTATGAAAATTCGTTCGATCACGGTCTTTTGTGAACCGGGCTACCCCGTTAACCGTCTTTTACTGCAGCAAGTAGGGATTTTCGCCACCCACGCCCGCAAGCTATTCGAAGAAGCAGGCTTTGAGGTCCAGTCACTGCGCCTGGCGACGCCGCCTTTCGGTCAATTCGTGGCGCCAATTGACCTGCCCGATGCCGTTCAGAGCTATGCCATCGAAGCTCATGCCGATGGATTCGAGTACATTTCGCTTGGTCCTGCTGGGTCGGACCCCGCAGAGTGGGCCGCAATCCCGGCTGCCTTGGGGAGGAGTAACCGCGTTTTTCTATCCGGTTCGCTGACCACCCCAAATGGTGAGCTCGACATGGCAAACGCGGCACGCTGCGCTGAGACGATCGTGGCACTTTCAAGGCTGGAGCCAGATGGTTTCGCGAATTTGCGCTTTTGCGCGCTGGCGAACGTACCTGCTTGCACGCCTTTTTTCCCCGCTGCCTACGCGCAGCGCGAGCAGCCTGCTTTCGCGCTCGCGCTGCAATCCGCAGACCTGGCGCTTGATTGCTTCAAGCAAGCCAAGAGCCTGGAGGAAGCCCAGCAAGGCTTGATTGATACTGTCAATTCACACGCTTCCAGGCTCGAAGCGGTCGCCGAAAAAATGGAAAAGATGTACGGCTACGAGTTTAAGGGTCTGGATTTCACACTTGCGCCTCACCCCGATCAGTTTGCTTCGATTGGTTGCGCGCTTGAAGCCCTGGGGTTACCCAGTTTTGGTCCACACGGCAGCCTGTTTGCCAGTGCTTTTCTCACCAGCAGCCTGCAGCAAGCCCGATACCGAAAGATCGGTTTCAATGGCTTGATGCTGCCAGTCCTGGAGGACAGCACGCTTGCATTGCGCGCGGCGGAGGGAAGCCTGAGTGTTAGCGAAATCTTGATGTTCTCGGCGGTTTGCGGGGCGGGATTGGACGTTATCCCCCTGCCGGGCGATACCACTCCCGAAGAGATCTACCCCGTCCTGCTGGATCTAGCGGCGCTGGCTTTGCGGCTCAACAAGCCGCTCACCGCAAGGCTGATGCCAGTGCCTGGCAAGCAAGCAGGAGATTTGACCACTTTTGACTTTGGCTACTTTGCCAACAGCCGCGTGATGCCTTTGCGTTCGCAGAAACTTTCAGGTTTGATGACTGGGAGTGAGAAGATCAAGCTGCCGCAACGGGACGCTCAGGGCTGAATCTCGCGCACCTGTTTGTAATTGACGATCACCAGGTTGCTGTCACAGTTGCCAGTGATGCTCAGATAAGTCAGGGCGGATAGAGCCTCACCGTTGGCGTCAAACAACTGGATGGTAAGCCCGCTTTCCCTGATGCGCTGATTTTCAAGCACGAAGCCAAACCCCGATTCCCCATAGGCAGTCACCTCTCCCGACACGCTGGTCAGATCAACCAGGCTCCCCCCGTAAGTACCGCCGAGTTTGATTGTCAGATCAAACACCGGGGCTTCCCGTAGATCCCAGATTTCTCCGCCAATGAACAGGTATTGCTCGCACTTGTATTGAGGGAAGAGCATGCCGTTAGGGTTTCCACTTGGAGTACCCCTCAGCACGAACGGCATCGGTTTCTCGGTAGGCGTGGGCGTGAAGGTAGGAGTAGGCTCGGGGGTGGGGGTGAGTGTGGGCTCGAGCGTCTGAGTTAGGGTGGGGGTTACGCGAGGAGTGGAAGTGCTCTGTGTGATAGTTGTGGGCTCAGTGGTCTGCCCAACCGGCTGACTGGTTTGGGTCGGTTTCTGCTCGAGCGGATTGGGAAGAATGCCAAGAAACATTAATAAAACCGCCAGAACCAAGACCAACAGCAAGATGCCAGCCCCAATACTTCCGCAGCCAGTCTGCTTCTTGGGCTGCTCCATCGGCACCGCCATCGGACGGGTGGCGGAGTTGGAACGGCGAGCTGGCGGGCGGGTAGAGTTGCTCACGGGATCTGGATGACTATTTGTGAATTAGCGACTGCCGCGCTGAGCCAGCTTCGAAGAGCTTGGGTTTGCAGGGCGATGCGCGCGTCGGTGGTGAGGGAGTGGGCAGGCTCGTGTGCCTGAACCTCGATGATGTGGTAGCCAATTTCGGATTGGATGATCTCAGAGCGAGCGCCGACCTCAAGGCTGAACGCTGCAGCTTCGACTTCGGGGTAGAGCAAATAGCCCTTGGGGAACCAACCCAATTCGCCCCCAGATTCGGGGCTATATTCCCAGGCTAACTTGCTAAAGTCCGTGCCGCTGGCAAGGCTGGTGAGGGCACGCTGAGCGCCTTCGGGGGTGAGGGCGAAGATTTGCCTTGCACGCACCTGTTCGACGGCGTCCGGGATGGTGGCGGCGATTTGGTCTCGCTGCCAGGCGGCGTCTGAGGCGAGGGTGAGCGCCGTGCGGAACTCAGCGTCGTCGTAGTGATTATTAGTCAGCCAGGTTGTGAACGCGTCTTGCGAGCCCAGCCCGGCGATTAAATTGTCAATCTTTGCCTGAAGGTCTGCTTCGCTGAGGGTAAAACCTGACTTTTGAGCTTCCTGGGCAAGCAGTTGTTGCTCGATCAGAAAATTGAGAACGGTCTGACTGATGGTTACGTCGTCGGGTTTGACCGGCTGCTCAGCAAGCGAGTCGCGGTATCGCCAGACTTCATTGTTGAAGTAACTCAGCGGAATGGGTTCGCTATTGACCAGAGCAGCAGCGGGGATCGTGGTTGGGGTGGGCTCCAGGGTTGGGGCGGCTGTGCTGACAACCACGGTTGGGTTGATTGGCTCCAGGCTGGGGCTGGCTGGCGGGGTTTGGGTGTTGTCGCAGCCGGCAAACAAAAGAAGCGCCGCGGTCAGGACCGCCAGCGCGAGGATTTTAATGGGTTTGCGTAGAAACATGCGCTTATTATACTCATTCTTGGTTTATGCTTCAGAGAGTGATCGTGGGGGCGTTATGTATTCACGAACTATATATCTTCGCCCACCGTGAAACGGATGGGTAGTCGCTTAGTCGAACACGGGCTCTGAACGTAAGGATAACATTACTGCTCAATTAGCTTGTTGACCTTAAATGATGAATGGGCAAGTGGGGATTATGAGATCGTATATCATTTCCGCAAGTGCATTATTGAAAAACATAACAGGGAAAAGTACTATAATAAAAAAAGAGGAAATTCAGCCATTTATGATGAATGAAGAACGATTAAAACAGATTTTGGACGCCGAAGAGGAAGCACAGACCCTGTACGAAACGGCTGTGAAGAATACCAACTTACTGCCAGAACAAGCAGAGCGGGAAGTTGAAACTTTGCTGCAAGAAACGAGGCAGAGGGCTCAAATTGAGAGTGATCGCTTGACAGAAGAGATCATCAATCCAGATATTATTAATGAAATTGTCAATCAATATGCCAGTCGAACCGCTCAAAGAGATTCTTTAGCTGAGGTTAATTTGCCAAAAGCGATTGATTATGTTGTTCGAACTTTGTTGGGTATCAAAGCAACCGAATGATTCTTAGCAACGTAAGTGCGTACGCCAACGTACAATCCCGTGTTCGCGGCATGATCGGCAAATTGTTGGATGATCAGACCATCGCCAGGTTAATTACCAGCCCTGATCTCAACACGCTGATCGCAAAGCTGGAGGAGACCAGTTATGGTCTTTACCTGGCTGGAATCGAGGAGTCAATTAAGTCCTCCCGAAGAGCTGCTTACGAGATTCGCAAGAAACTGACCGGAGATTATAAAGTTATTATTACTCATGGACCGGCCTTTGCCCGTCCACTTCTGGACCAACTATATAAACTTTACGAGGTGGATAATCTAAAAGCAGTCCTGCGCGGAATAGAAATTGGCGAAAGCTGGGAGAAGATCCGCTACACATTGTTTCCCTTCGAAGATTACCCCACTCTGCCCTACGAAGAAATGGTTCGCCAAGGTACGGTTGAATCTACAATTGAACTTTTACACAATACAGGATATGAGGCGGATTTGAAACTCGCCTTAACGCGTTATCACGAAGAAAAGAGTCTCTTCCCTCTGGAGGTGGCAATAGATCTGAATTATTGGCAAACTCTTTGGAATCAGATAGAGTCGCTGCCGCTACAAGATCAAAAGATCGCCAGAAAATTGATCGGAATGTTGGTCGACAAGAACAATCTGACCTGGGCAGCCCGCTATCGGGTTTATCACCGTTTTTCTGAGAGTGAAATTATCAACTACACACTACCCTTTGGGTATAAGGTCGACGACGATGCTATTAGAGCCATTGCTGCGGATCGAGACCCTTATCAGCTTTTAGCTGAAATTTATCCTGCAATCGGCAACATGGGTAGTTTGGAGGGTAAAAGTACAGGCAAGTGGCAGTTAAACGAAACCGTCTTTACACGTTTGATCTATTCAGAATGCAGAAAAACGTTTGGGGAAGGATCTTTTACCATTGGCTTACCGCTGGCATATCTGCTTGTGTTGGAAATGGAGATACAAGACCTAACCCTGTTATTCGAAGCGAAATCTCTCGAAATGCCAGCGGACATATATACGCCGTATCTCATTCACAAACTCCCTCACCTGGCTAATAGTTAACTTTAGGACGATCAAGATGAAATGGTATCCCGAACGCATGACGGAAGTAGAAATAGAAGTTCCCAATCTTTTTGCACGAAAGGTGACGGAGCTACTGGCAGATGAAGGATTCCTGCAAATGGAAGATATCAGTTACCTTCATACAGAAGGAAACAATTCTGGCAGTTCTAGTTGGCAGGTCAAATCTAACCTATTTTCGAACCTCGAAAAGCAGATTCTCGACGCGATGCGGTCTTTGCGTGTTGATCAAGGTCTGCCACCTGACTCTCACTTAAAGATGATTTCAGAACCTGAAGAAATCCAGCCTTTTGTTAATAAACTAGAGCAGGAAATTCAAGCTAAATCTACGGATTTGTTGGGTTTTCAAAAGGAAATTGACCTGCGAAATGAGTACATCCGACTACTCAACCCACTAACTGGTGTGCACATTCCTATCGATAGGATCCGTAACAGGCGCTACATCTACACTGTCCTTGGCACTATGCCAGCAGATAAAATTGATCGTTTCAAGTCCAGCATTACCAACATTCCCTTCGTTTTGTTAGAACTAAAGAAAGAGGGCGATCAAGCCATCGTGTTGCTGGTGGGATCTCGTCAGAATAAAGATTACCTTCATAGGGCAGCCCGCAGTGCATACCTGATTGGTATTGATCTGCCTGATAAATATCGAGGCACGCCTGCTGAGATAATTGCCACCTTAAACGCCGAAATTGAGACACTCCAATCCCAAATTGACAGCAAATCTCTCGAGATTGATAAGATTCGAGACAGCCGCTCCAACCGCTTACAAGAGCTTTACTGGAGGGTGCGGTATAGCCGTTTGTTGTCTGAGTCCTTGATGCGATATGGAAAACTGAAGCAGGGTTATTTGGTTGCAGGCTGGCTCCCAAGCAACAAACTTGAGAAACTATCAAACGATCTTCATGCCATTTCTCCTACCATCATTTTGGATGTTAAAGAGAACGACAAAGATGCAGAAAGCAAGAACGCGCCAATCATGATCGAAAAGCAGGGGTTTCAGCAAGGTTTTCAGAAGCTGGTCACGACTTATGGAACGCCTTCTTACAATGAGCTGAACCCAACGTTCTTATTGCTGCTCACGTTTCCCCTTATCTTTGGAGCTATGTTCGGCGATGTTGGGCACGGTCTCGTTCTAGCCATTTCAGGTTTGGTGCTGATGTCCAAAAAAGTCAAGAAGTTGAAGCGGTTAGCCAGCCTGGGATCAGTGGTTTTACTGTGCGGCATCTCAGCGATTGTTTTTGGCTTCTTGTTTGGAAGCATTTTTGGGATAGAAGATGTCCTTCCTGCAATTTGGATGCATCCAATGCATAACATCATGAACCTGCTCTTGATCACCGCTGGGTTTGGTGCAATACTGCTTTCAATGGCGAATATTGTTGCTCTTGTCAACGACTTTCACCAGCGCCACTGGGTTCATTTCTTTTTCAACAGCAAAGGGCTTGCCGGCTTGTTGCTCTATTGGGGTTTGTTGGGGCTGATTATCAGCCTCTTCATCAAGGGTTTCCCGGTGGAAAAGTCAGTTTTCATTGTGATCGTCATCATCTGCATCCTAATGATCTTCCTCTCGAGTTTTCTTGAGCGCTATTTCGAGAAAAAGAAACCCTACTTCGAAGGCGGTTTCCTGATCTATTTCATTCAGTCATTTTTCGAACTCTTTGAAACCCTGATCGGTTACCTGAGTAACTCTCTCTCTTATGTTCGCATTGGCGCTTTTGCTGTTGCACACGCTGGCTTAAGTTCCGTTTTCTTCATCCTTGCTGATATCGTTGACCCCGGCAAAGGGGTCGGATATTGGTTGATAGTTGCCTTTGGCAATATTTTTGTAATTGGTTTTGAGGGTATGATCGTCAGCATTCAGACGCTGCGATTGGAGTATTACGAGTTTTTCAGCAAATTTTTCTCAGGCGGAGGGCGAAGATATAAGCCTTTCCGACTGGCTAAATCGAATTCAGAAGGAGCAAAATAACATGCCTGCTATTACCTACGCTATCATTCTTCTTATTGGGTTGGTCCCACTGATCCCTGCCCTGATTTTCTTCAAATATCGCCGAAGATCTGAGCCCGTAAAAGCGACCAAAAAGATGCTTGTGGGACTTGGTGGTCTTAATGTGATCATTGGGTTGATGGCATTTGCGTTGGGAGTGATTTGGCTGGTGACCCCCACGAGCGTTCAAGCTGCTGGTTTTGTCCAACAAGCCTCTGGCGATCCTTATGCCTCGCTTGCTGCCGCTATCTCAACTGGTGTAGCCGCCATCGCTTCTGGTATCGCTGTTTCAAACACCGGCGCTGCGGCGTTGGGAACGATCACTGAGAAACCAGAGCTGTTTGGCCAGGCCCTGATTTTTGTGGGTCTGGCTGAAGGTATTGCCATATATGGGCTACTGATTTCTTTCCTGATCCTTAATCGGTAGGAAAAAATGAAAATCTGGGTCATCGGGCACGTTGACGCTGTTCTTGGGTTTGCCCTGGTTGGCATTCATGGTGAATCCGTGGATTCTGCCATGAGCATGCATCAAGCGATCGATACTGCTCTTGCAAACCCAGAAATTGGGTTGGTTTTGGTTACCCATCAATGCTCTGAGCTGGCAGTAGAAAGAATTACCCAACTAAAAAGCCGGATTGAACCGCCACTTTTCCTGGAGATTCCATCGCCAAAATGCACAAACACAAATGGCGTTTCGTACATGGCACTAGCTGAAAAAGCGATAGGTATCCGGAAGTAATTATCACCAGGACGGATTGATACGATGTTGAAATCATTGGACGAAAGAATACTTGAGTTGTCGCAAACGATTTTGGACGCTGCGCAAACTGACGTGGAAAAAATCCATACTGAAGCCCAACACAAAGAGTCTGAGATTCGTAAACGCGGAGACTTGCAGGCGAAACAGTTATTTAATGAAATCTTGGAAAGAGCCAGGAAAGAAGCTGAATTCCGAAAGGAAGAAAAACTGGCTGAAATAACCGTTAAAGCCAGAGTGGAAGCATATGAACGACGGGAGCAATTGTTGGAAACAGTTTTTAAACATGTTTACAACCGCCTGCCGAATGTCCCGGATGAGCCTGACTACCCTGAAGCGTTGATGGGATTGATTCGTGAAGCCGTTGTGCAACTGCGGTCCTCAAATGTGATACTACATTTGGACGCCAAGTCCCGAAACCTATTTCAAGAAGAGCAGATGCAGAAGCTTAGTGCAGAGCTCGGAACTCGGGTCGAGATAGGAGAAGATCTGACCAAAGAGACCGGTGTGGTTGCCACAGACGAAAAAGGTCATCGCACCTTCGAGAACACACTCGAAAGGCGTCTGGAGAGGCAAATGGAGAGGCTCCGAAGTGAGGTTTTTGAAATCTTAATAGGAGAAAACGCATGACCGAAGCAGCGGCTGTTATCACCTGGATTAATGGACCCGTCATTCGGGCTTGCGGGTCAACCTCAATTGCCATGGGAGACATGGTCGGGGTAAGCGATCAAAACCTCATTGGAGAAGTGATCGGTCTGCACAACGATGAAATGACAATCCAGGTCTTCGAAGAAACCAGCGGTCTGACCCCCGGTATGCCGGTGTATGGCACCGGATTACCTCTTTCGGTTGAATTAGCACCAGGTCTGATCGGTAGCATTTTTGATGGCATTCAACGCCCTCTGCCAGTGATTGAACAAATGACTGGCTCATTTATTGGGCGCGGTTTTGGCTTGACCCCTTTGGACAGGCAAGTTAGATGGTCATTTACCCCCTTGCAGGAACTCGGCGGAAAAGTTAGCCCTGGAATCGTGCTTGGGAGTGTCCCTGAAACAGGCATGATCACACACAAGATCATGGTCCCAAGTGGCATCTCAGGCAAGTTAACCTGGCTGGCGCCATCGGGAGATTACACTATTGATGAGGTAATTGCCCGGGTGGAGACTGAACACGGAGAAAAGCCTGTGACGATGGTCAGGCGATGCCCGGTTCGTAGTGCTCGCCCGTTTAAGAACCGTAAAGAGAAGAATCAACCTTTGCTGACAGGTCAACGCGTTCTGGATACCTTCTTCCCCCTCGTAAAAGGTGGCTCTGCCATCATTCCCGGTGGTTTTGGGACTGGAAAAACGGTGACTCAACACCAGATCGCAAAATGGTCAGACGCTGACGTGGTTGTATACATCGGTTGCGGCGAACGCGGAAACGAGATGACCGAAGTGTTGCAGGAGTTTCCGAAGCTGATTGACCCTCGTTCAAAACGTGCATTGATGGAGCGTACAATCCTGATCGCGAACACATCCAATATGCAGGTTGCTGCGAGAGATGCCAGCGTTTATACCGGGATTACCATCGCTGAGTATTACCGGGACATGGGCTACCATGTTGCCCTTATGGCGGATTCGACTTCGCGCTGGGCTGAAGCCATGCGTGAAATTTCCGGCAGACTCGAAGAAATGCCGGCCCAGGAGGGATATCCGGCATATCTTTCATCTCGCCTGGCTGAATTTTATGAACGTGCGGGGTTGGTTGAAACGCTCAATGATGCTACTGGCTCTGTCAGCATCATTGGAGCGGTATCGCCTCCGGGAGGAGATTTTTCGGAACCTGTCACCCAACAAACACGGCAATATACCCGTGTGTTTTGGGGATTGGATAAGAGCCTCGCTTCCGCGCGCCACTTCCCATCAGTCAACTGGTTAAACTCATACAGCGAATACTTGGACAATGTGACTGACTGGTGGCAATCCGAAACCCATATGCCCTGGCGGGAAATGAGAGCCAAAGCCATGCAAATTCTCAACGAGGAAGGTCACCTGGATCAGATTGTCAAGCTTGTAGGCCCGGACGCGCTGCCGGACGAACAACGTGTGACCCTCGAAACTGCCCGTTTGTTACGTGAGGCTTTTCTACAACAAAACGCGCTTGACGAAATAGATACTTATGCCACACCGCAAAAACAAATAAAAATGCTGCAGTTGATCCTTCATTTTCAAGAGCGCGCTCAAGCTGTCGTCCTAAAAGGTGCGATTATTAACAGCATTCAACAATTGCCCATTCTCAACATTTTTATCCGCATGAAAAGTTCTGTACCAAACGAAAAACTCGAGATGCTGGATGAAATCCTTAAGTCTCTGGATGAGCAATTTGATCAGTTGGAGTTAATTTATCGATGAAAAAGACTGAACGAAGTGAAGGATTACTGATCGCCGGGATCACAAGTGTTGAAGGACCAATCATCCGGGTTGAAGATACTGGCATTGTCGCATACGATGAATTTGTTGAAATTCTCGACTCCAATAACCAGATCCGGGTGGGTAGAGTGCTTGAAGTCGGCGATAACTTCGCCGTGATCGAAGTCTTCTCAGGTACACGCGGGTTAACCACCGAAGGAACATCGGTGCGTTTCAGTGGAAAATCCCTGCAAACTCCGGTAAGCCGAGAGATGCTCGGACGTATCTTTAATGGGATGGGCAAGCCCATCGACCATGGACCCCTGCCTCTTGCGCATAATTTTGCGGATATTAACGGTCAGCCAATCAACCCCACAGCAAGACATTATCCCCGGGACTACATCCAAACCGGCATCTCCACCATCGATGCGATGAATACTTTGGTGATGGGTCAAAAAGTCCCCATTTTTTCGGGCAGCGGTATACCTCACGACCTATTAGCAAGCCAAATCGTACGGCAGGCGCGCATCGGAAGCCAGGCTGGAGTCAGCGAAGAACATGACGAAAACTTTGCGATTGTTTTCGCAGGTATGGGTATCAAACATGATGTGGCGGAGTCTTTCCGGAAAGCTTTCACTGAAAGTGGTGCGCAAAACCGGGTGGCGATGTTCCTGAACCTGGCTGACGACCCCGTGGTGGAGCGGCTTGTCACGCCTAAAATAGCCCTCACTTTGGCAGAATACCTGGCATTCAAATGTGACCTGCATGTATTGGTTGTGATGACAGATATGACCAATTATTGTGAAGCTCTCAGGCAAATCTCCAACAAACGCGGTGAAGTGCCCAGCCGGAAAGGGTACCCCGGGTACATGTACAGCGATCTCGCGAACCTGTACGAGAGAACTGGCAGGATCAAGGGAAGCAAAGGCTCAATCACCCAATTGCCAATTCTGACGATGCCCAATGACGATATTACCCACCCTATTCCAGATATCACCGGCTACATTACTGAGGGTCAGATTGTTCTTTCACGCAGCCTTACCCAACAGGACATTTATCCGCCCGTCAGCGTACTCCCATCCCTCAGCCGTTTGATGAAAGACGGCATCGGTGAAGGCAAAACTCGCGCCGACCACCCCTCGGTCGCGTCACAGCTATATGCTGCCTACGCGCATGTCCAGGATGTGCGCTCTCTTGCATCCGTCATTGGTGAGGAAGAGCTCTCACCAATTGACCAGAAGTATTTCGAGTTTGGCAAAATCTTCGAGCAAGAATTTGTAAATCAAGCCTTTACAGAAAACCGCACCATCGAAGAAACGCTCTCCACCGCTTGGAAAATTCTTTCAATCCTACCAAAGACGGAATTGACTCGCATCAAAGAAAGCGATATTGAAAGATATTATGGCGCATCTTGACATCGCTCCCACTCGCAGTAACCTTCTGCAGATGCGCACAAGACTGGCTTTTGCCAGGGAAGGTTACAACATCCTCGACAAGAAACGCGAAGTACTTACCGGGGAGTTGCTGCGTGTTGCCGGAGAAGCTGAATCACTCAACCAGCAAGTTCAGGGTTTGTTTGAGAACGCTTACCAGGCGTTGGAATTGGCACGCCTGTCGATGGGTCAGGAGAGGATCGAATGGGCAACGATGGCAGTGACCCATTCAGTCGAGATCAACGTCGTCAACCGCGGTATGATGGGAGTGCCTATCCCGAAAGTAGAAGCCTATGGCGAGCCTCCAGCGATCTCTTACAGCCTCGGAGATACCTCCGTCTCACTGGATGAATCGAATGAAGCCTTTCGGAAAGTATTGGAGATCATTCCCCGACTGTCTGAGCTGTCAGTGAGTGTGTGGCGTCTTTCTCGAGAACTGATTAAAACTCAACGGCGCGTGCATGCCCTGGAGAGGGTGTTCATCCCCCAGTACGAGGAAACCATTCTCTTTATTGTGAATACGCTCGAGGAGCAGGACAGAGAAGAAATCTTTACACTCAAGTGGTTAAAAAACCACCAATCCAAGCAAGTTCAGTAAAAATCTCATTAAGCATATTAATTACCACCCACTCAATTTAGCGTTTTTATCAAACAAATGTGGAAGCAGTAATCGGGGAGGAAGTAATCAGCTCGGTTCACTGCTTTGTTTTTTTACGTAGAAAATTACAAAGGTTTCCTCATGGTGTGAGGTGCTTATCTGTCAGGCCTCGAGATAGACTCAGGGTTTACAACACTACACCAAGCATCATCTTATCCATTAATTTAACAGCCAGCTATGTTTATAGATGCACAGAACAATTTCTTAAAACATCCTCTTGAATCACTCGATAGTATTTCATAATACTTTTGCTAAATGGTATACTTGACAAAAGCGGGTTGCACCGTTTAATATGCTATTAATCGAACTTTGTTAACTGACAAAGGAAGGAATTAAAAACATGGCACAGAAAAAATCTCAGAGCTTACTGTCTTCTTATCGGAAGAAATCGCGCAAAAATAGCAGCAAAGCGCTTCTATTATTGCTGGTCGCAATTCTGATCATTGCCGGTTTGGTAATGCTGGCGTTATGGGCAACTGGCAAACTGGGCGGCGGCGGACTGCAGCTCTTCGCGACTGACACCCCCACCCCCACCATGACCCTCACCCCCACTCCGGTCACCCCAACCAATACCTCCACGGTCACCCCAACGATCACTGAAACACCGACACCCTCGCTGACACCGACCCTGGACGGACCGTTTGATTACGTGGTTCAGGAAACGGACTATTATTGCGCCGCAATCGCAGAAAAATTTGGCGCGGATCTGGAAGTATTTTTATCAATCAACCCGGATTATGTTACTGGCGGGAATTGTTACATCAAAGCCGGTGACATCGTCAAGGTGCCTGCCCCCTGGCAGCGTATGCCGACCTCTACAGCCCTTCCAACAGATATTCGCCCAAATACAATCGTTGACTACTACGTTGAAGCTGGTGCCAACCTCGATTCGGTGGCATTGTTCTTCCGCTCCACCCCTGATCGCATCATCGCTGAAACGAACAAATACCGCAGTGCAAACAAAATCACCCCGCTGTTGAGCAGCACAACACCCCTTTTCATTGGTGAACTGCTCAAGGTGCCGGTGAACATCGCTACTCCAATCCCCTCGGCGACTGCCACACGGACGATGACGCCCTCACCTACACCTTAATCCAGATACTGGAATCAAAAACGGATGCGGAAATGTAATGCACCCCGTTTGTTGGACGGAAATTAGGTAACGCATAAGGACTGAGTTCTGTAAGCCACAGGGCTCAGTCCTTTTAGTTTAACCTTAATTCTGTCATTGTTGTAGTAGTCCAAATACTTGGTCAACTCCTTTTGGAACTCACAAACTGTTTGGAAAGTATTGTTATCGAAGAACTCGCTTTTGAGTAAACCAAAGAAGTTTTCAATGACAGCATTATCATAGCAATTACCTTTCCTGGACATGCTTTGCTGTATACCTCTTTCAACCAAGAGCTTTTGATAAGGTCTCATTTGGTATTGCCAGCCCTGATCAGAATGCAGGATTAGCTCGACCTTTTCAGGTAGGCGTTGGAAAGCCTTCTTCAACATCTCAATTGTCCCTGCGAATGAGGGCGACCCAGTCAAACTATAACTAACCACTTCGCCGTTGAACAGATCCAGGATGGGGGAAAGGTAGAAGCGTTTTCCAAACACTTTGAACTCGGTCACATCGGTAGCCCATTTCTGGTTGGGTTGTGTAGCCTTAAAGTCTCTATTGAGCAGGTTGGGAGCTGTTTTGCCGACTAGCCCTTTGTAAGATCGATAACGCTTCTTTCTCAATTGGCAAGTCAACCCCTCTATCTTCATCAGTTTCATTACTAGTTTATGATTGATTTGATAGCCTTTGCTGCGAAGTGCCAGGGTGACCCTACGATACCCATACCGCCCTCGATGGTCCAAACAGATGGAGCGGATTGCGGCTCGCTCTTGCTCGTGTTTCGCCGGGGTCTTGAGAGCTCCAATTGTATAGTAATAGCTGCTTCGAGGAAGTTTTGCCAGCTTTAGCAGCAATTCAAGCGAATATTCTTGCCTTAGTTGCGAGACAACCTTTACTTGTGCTCTTGTTCTTTCTTTTTCAGTTCCGCAACTAAGGCGTTCAATTTTTTTAGGTAGGCATTCTCCGCGCGAAGATACAGATTCTCTGCTTCCAATTGCTCTTCCCGCGTCATCGTCTCATCCGGCGGTCGCCATTTCTTTGGTCTGCCCCGCTTCTTGTTCTCTAATCCTGCCATGCCATACCTCTGGTATCGGTCAGCCCAACTCCATACCGTTGAACTGCTTTTGATACCATATTGTATGCTCGTTTCTATACAACTCAAATGGTTCTGTTCCATATATTGCAGAACCGATAATTTCTCATCAACTGTCCAGTTATAGCGATGTTGGGTCATCGCCTCCCAGCCATGAAGTTCGGTTTGGTTCAGCACGTCATGTATCACATTAGTGCTGATACCTGTCTGTCTGGCCACAGCGCTTTGACTGGCGCCTTCCTTCACCATTTGGACTGCTTTTCGCTTTTCTTCTAAACTGAACTTAGTCATAAAAAACTGCACCTCCTCGGTTGGATTTATTGTCCAACTTTTGGGGTGCAGTTCAAAACCGCATCCGTTTTTTTTGTTATTGCCAAACTATTCCGCGTCTTCTTTTTGGGTTTCATCACCCGATTCCGTGACCAACCAGTCGGTCTCAGGTAGCAGGTGATAATACCTTGAAGTCTCGATGTCATACTCAAGGAAGATGGTAATCAGGACGCGCAGCAGGATGATAACAAACAGCGTTAGCAACTCATTAAAGCGAGGGGAAATTCCCAGGCTCAAGATGTCAGCAGCCATGGCAAATTCCAACGCGAGACTCAAGCGATGCCCCATGCGAAGACGAATGCTCTCGGAAGACCGGATCTGAACCAAATAATCACGGTTAAACAGGCGCTTCAAGTAAGAAAACAGCCCCTGAACCGCAGAGGTGACAATCACAACGACCGAAGCAACCTCGCAAAGCAATACAGCATAGTTAACTATCGTTTCAACAATTTGGCTATGGGGTGTCACGCGATCAGGGTAGGTCGAACCCCTGGCAAGGTACAGGGCGACGATCAAAGCAACGATCAGGATCGCCGGCATGACAATTCTACTCAAAGAATCGACTGAAATCTTTCTGGAGGATTTGGAATGGTGATTATTTTCTTTCATAATGCCTTCTCCGAATTAATTATTTGATGCTTACCAAGCGCCCATTATCCACGGCGGACTGGAACAGGGCGTCAATGACTACGCTGTTGTTTATAGCGTCTGAAAGCGGGAAACGGGGAACATCTTTGCTGACGACCACGTTGTAGAAGTGATCCAACATGTGTTTATAGTCATTTTCAGCGCGAAAGTTGATGCGTTTGCTTTCTTTGCCAGCCACATTCAACAACGCGCTGGTGCCCTCATCGATAAGCAGGAAGGGTTTTTCGATGTGAATGGTGCCTGCCGAACCGACTATGCGCAAAAACTGAGAGCCGTCAGCGTTGAATGAAACCATGAACTGCCCAAAAACCTGGTCGCCAAAGTCGAGCGTGGCGACGGTCTGCAGGTCCACCCCTGATTTGCTCATCTGGCAGATCGCCTGGACACTACTTGGCTCACGACCAACCAACAACCGTTGGAAATTAACACAATAACAGCCCAAATCATAGATAGCACCACCGCCCAGATTTGGGGCGAGGCGAATATCATCCGGATTAGCGAGGGTAAAACTGAAGGCTGACTGCACAAGGCGAACTTTTCCAATGGTACCAGAGCGAACCAATTCAAAGATCTTCTCAAAACGTTCACTATAGCGGTACATAAAGCCTTCCATCAGGACAACGGAATGCTCAAGCGCAGTGCTGACCATCAGTTGGGCTTCATCCGCGGTGAGAGCAAATGGCTTTTCGACCAGGACGTGTTTACCTACTTGCATTGCCTTAATTGCCCAGGACGCGTGTTCGCTGTTTGGCAAGGGAATATAAACAGCCTGGACGTTTTTGTCAGAAAGCAGGTCGTCATAATTGCCATAGGCGCGTGGGATTTCAAACGGCGCGGCAAACTCCTGAGCGCGAGTCAGGTCGCGGCTGGCGACCGCAATGACGGGAGTATGTTTCATACTCTGCAGCGCTGGGACAACCGCTTTTTCCGCTATCCTGGCAGTGCCAAGAATTCCCCAGTTCAATTCAGGCTTGCGAAACAAGTTGCCCCCGATAGGCTTTGATGATAAGATATCCATGAAACCTCAATTCTTTAACTGCGCGATGCTGTTTAGTAGCATTATATACTGTAATCGTGCAGTTTTTTTACCCGAATAATCGATTTTTGTTTAAGGAGAAAAATGCCCTCACCCGAAGTAATTCAACATCTACAGGAAAAAATCCAATCCCAACGCGAACAGATCATCCGCTTTATGCGCGAGATTTGCGCGATCCCCAGCATGGAATCCAACATTGAAGACGTTGGTAAGCGCATTGGTGCGGAAATGAAAGCACTGCACTTTGATGAGGTCCGTTTCGATAAAATGGGCAACATCATGGGGCGTATCGGCAACGGCGAAAAAGTGATTGTTTTTGACTCACACATCGACACGGTCGGCATTGGCGATCCGCACGAATGGAAATGGAATCCTTTTGAGGGAAAAGTGGAAGATGGGGTGCTCTTTGCCCGCGGCGCCTGCGACGAGAAAGGCTCCACGCCTGGCATGGTTTATGGGATGGCGGCTGCCCGTGATCTGGGCTTGCTCGAAGGTTGGACAGCCTGGTACTTCGGCAACATGGAAGAATGGTGCGATGGAATTGCTCCGAACACCTTTGTTGAAGTTGACCCGAAGGTGAGACCTGACTTTGTGGTGATTGGCGAACCGACCAAGATGAACGTTTATCGCGGTCATAAGGGGCGCATCGAACTCAAGGTGACTGCCAAGGGCGTTTCGGCGCATGCTGCCAGCAACCACGTGGGCATCAATGCCATCTATCTGCTGCTGCCGGTCATCGCTGGCATCCGCGACCTGGAACCCTCACTCGGCGATGATCCCTTCCTTGGGCATGGCAAGATCACCGTTTCGGACATGTTGGTCAAGACCCCCAGCATCAACGCGGTTCCTGATGAGGCAGTCATCTTTATCGACCGCCGCATGACCTTTGGGGAGACCCAGGCAGATGCAATCGCGCAGGTGGAAGCGTTGATCCCGGCAGAGAGCAAAGATCGGGTCAAGGTGGAAGCCTTGTTCTACGACGTGCCCTCTTACACTGGTTTTGTTTTCCCGGTGGACAAGTATTTCCCCGCCTGGGCGATCCCCGAAGCGCACACGCTTGTACAGGCAGGGCTTGAAACCCGTCGACTTATCGGGTTGGAAGACGCCCCAGCCAGCAAATGGGCATTCAGCACCAATGGCGTTTATTGGGCAGGCAAGGCTGGCATCCCTTCGATCGGCTTTGGACCTGGCGACGAAGTCACCGCCCATACCGTAAATGACAGTGTCAAGCTGGATGATGTGGTCAAGGCAGCTGAGTTCTATGCGTTGGTTGCGAGCTTGATAAAGTAGGAATTTTTAGGATAACCCCTTTAACGGATGGGCGAACACCCATCCGTTTTTGTTTAACTTTCATGCCATGTGGGGATGGGTGGTGATAATAAATATTCAAGTTCTCTTAAGAGAGATATGTTTGTGCCGGCTGCGGAACCTGACCTGCATCTTCACAAGTCTGTATCCAATGGATTGATCTAGTACATTTGCATATCTTATGGTCAAAGCACGATTTGCTAGGTATAATTACGAAAAGAATCTACGAGGAGAGTAACAATGCAAACCTTTTTACACGGTCGTGACCTGATTGGCGATCTGGACTTCTCAAAAGAAGAAGTCGAAACCGTTCTTGACGTCGCTTGGGATCTCAAGCGCAAACGCGCCCTCAACGAACCTCACCCCTATCTGCGCGATAAAGTGCTGGCAATGCTGTTCTTCTTCAGCAGCACCCGCACCCGTGGTTCCTTCGAAGCTGGCATGGCTCAGCTTGGCGGGCACGGTGCTTTCATCGAGAGCACAACCACCCAAATCTCACACGGTGATACTGCCAAGGAAATCGGCATGATCTATGGCCGCTACTTTGATGGCATCGCTATCCGCCACTGTGACTGGGGAGTTGGTAACTCCTACCTCAACGACGTCGCCAAAAACTGCCGTGTGCCAGTCCTGAACATGCAGTGCGATGTTTATCACCCCTTCCAATGCCTGGCCGACCTGATGACCATCATGGAGAAGAAGGGTCGCGATCTGAAGCGCAAGAAGATTGTTGTTTCCTGGGCTTATGCCGCCTCCTACCTCAAACCCATCTCCGTACCGCAATCGCTCATCCTCCAGATGCCGCGTTTTGGCATGGATGTAACCCTTTCCTACCCCAAGGAATTCCCACTGATGCCCGAAATCGAGCAGCAAGCTGCTGATGAAGCCAAAAAATGGGGTACCTCCTTCGAGATCGTGCACGATATGGACGAGGGCATGCAGGACGCAGACGTGATCTACGCCAAGAGTTGGGGACCATTGATGACCACAGCTGATCCTGTGCAGGGAAAGAAACTCCAGGATTCGTATACTGATTGGATCATGGACCAGCGCCGGTTGGAACTTGCCAAGAGCGATGCCATCTATATGCACCCCTTGCCAGCCGACCGCAACATCGAAGTGACCGACGAGGTCATCGACGGACCCAATTCCGTGGTCTATGATGAAGCCGAGAACCGCCTGCACGCGCAAAAAGCCGTCATGGCACTGACGATGGGTTAGTATTTGCCAGATTTACTTAAACCGGGAAGCAAATGCTTCCCGGTTTTTTTTCGAACCAGAAGATTTTGGCGCCTGGATTTCATGTAAAATACATAGACGTATCCCGTTGTAGCTTTTCAGAAAGGATGTTCAGCGGTGAATAAGTTCGTATTATTTCTGGTTAATGTCGCGATGGGGTTGACGCTGGCTATCCAGGTGCTGATCCATCCCACGCTTGATTCTGCCGCCAAAACGATGTATCTGATCGCGGCGGTGATCTTCATCAATTGGGCGGTTTTCACCTGGCTGGCATACTCCTCTGCAATGAAGGAAAAACGGCTCGCTGCTGCTGCTAAACCTTCCCTCGCTTTGCCCAATGACGACTCTGATCGACGCAGTAAATCCCTGTTGGATGTGATGACGGTTGTGTACCTGGTAGTGATCCTGCTGGCGCTGATCAGCCTGAATGTGCTCGTTTTTCTCGAGATGACCAAGACCACATACGTGGCTGGGATCATTCTAACAGCCGTCTTGCTACCGCTATTGGTGTCCTGGATCGCAAACCGCAGCATCAACAGATCGGGAAAGGTGAGCTGAAGTGGCAACTTCCAAAGAATACATCGACTATGTGCTTGAGTGCCTGGGGCACATTGAAGGCATTGACGCGCGCAGGATGTTTGGCGAATACGGTCTCTACATGTTCAACCGCGTGATGGGATTTGTGTGTGATGACCAGGTTTTTCTCAAGATCCTGCCGGGCAGTACCCGAGTGTTGGGTGAGGATGCCCCCACCGGCGAAGCCTATCCAGGCTCAAAACCGTATTACATGATCGAAGATCTGGAAGATAACGACAAAATGGCGCAGCTTTTTCGCGCGCTTTACGAGGATGTGCCTGAACCAAAACCCAAGCAGCCTCGCAGCAGAAAATTAGCCTGAGCTATCCAAAGGAGGGATTTTATGAAAGCTAACACACTGGATGTCATCATGTTTGTGATCCAGCTTCTCAGTTTGATCGCTTTGGTTGTCTATGTGATCAAGACCGCGGAAGTGGCTGAGGGCACCAGGCAATCTGCCCAGGCGATGGACCGCAGCGTGGCGGAGATGGTGGAGGATCGCGATCAGCAGATTGCGCCGTACGTGGTGGTTTATTTTGATCACCAGACCGACTCACCGATTTTTGATCTCGTCATCAAGAATACCGGCCGTACGGCAGCACGCGATGTGCAAATTGCTTTTGACCCACCCCTGCAAACATCGCTCAAGAATTACGACATCGAAAAGTTGGCGTTCATCCACCAGGTAATCCCGACCCTACCTCCCGAATACGAGATCCGCGCTTCAGTAGATGTGATTAATAATGTCCTGAGCTCAGAAACTTTGCCGAGGCAATACCGCGTTAAGGTCACTTATACTGGTGGGGTCAAAGCTGATTTGCGAGAGGCGGAATATGTGCTCGATCTCAACGTTTTTAATGGAATCCTAGAGACCCACACGCGCAGCATGACCGATTTAACAAAAGCGATTGAAAAGATATCGGATAAGCTTGACGAACTCGCGAAGGTCACCCAAGACAGCAACAAGCCTTTTTAGGGTTAGTCAACCAGCCTGGCGCCGTCGGCGGGCTCCGCGACGAGCACCGTTTTAACCCCAGGCAATTCCAACAGGCTGTTTTGCAGCCATTCCAGCTCACTTTTTAGGGCGAGCACGTGCACGTTTGGTCCGGCGTCCACCGTCGCGCAGACCGCGTGCCCCTGCTTTCGCCACTGCCAAACCTGCCAGAGCAACGCTTCTGTAGCTGGTTCCCAGTAGACAAGCGGGGGATTGCTGGTGCGCATCACGGCATGCATGTAGTTGGAGTCCAACTCGACCACATCGGCAAAACGCGCAAAATCTCTCTGCAGCAGTGCCTCGCGGCAGGCTTTGAGGCGTTCGGGAGCGTCGTGTACTCGCTGCGCGTTCAAAGGCGAGGTGTGTGCTAGCGTATGCCCGGCGCTGGAGCCGATCGGTTTATGTTCCTGGCTGATCACGGCGACCGCATCCACCAGATCCCAATGGTCTTTCGGGGCGATGCTGACGGCATAGGAATTGGCGTCATCCTCTCCGGGCAGCCACTCCACGAACCCATCCGGAACCGAGCGGCAGGCAGAACCTGAACCCAACCGGGCAAGGCGGGAAAGGTCATTTTGTGTCATGTCCAGCCCTGCGGCTTTGCTGGCAGCCAGTGCCAAGGCGGCAAAAGCGGAAGCCGAGGAGGCAATGCCGGCGCCGGTGGGGAAGTTGTTGGTAGAGGAAACTTTGGCGTAGGTGGTTGAGCCAGACAGCCGCCGAACATGATCAAGAAATTGGCTGACCCTTTGGAGAGAAGCGCCCGATTGACCTGCGCCATTCAGGTCGAAAACATCCTGGTCAAGACCCGCATCGAACTGGACGGTCGTGCGGCTCTCCAGCCCGCTCAGGTTCATAGAAATGGAGCCGTTGAGCGGCAGGCGCAGGGCATCGTCACGGTTGCCCCAGTATTTGATGAAGGCAATGTTCGGATGGGCGATGGCGGTGATTTCGGGTTGCATGTTTTTCTCTCCAACGTGAATTATAGCGTAGGTAGGACATGGAGACCATGAAAAAATAAGGAACCAGATCAAGTTGTAGGGCGAGATTGGAAGCACTACGCTCATTCTCATTATGAAATTTTTATGTGATTCCAATCCGCCAACAATCGGATCTCAACAAACGAGCCTGTTCACTTAGCGAATGCCTCCAGTAGGCGGATTGACCAAATGAGGGTCAATCTCGCCCTACAAAAAATTGAGTCATTTCAATTGGCGGAGTGCTCAAAAATGGCGCATTCCGCCCTACACATAAGCGATCTTTCGTAGGTCGGAATGAGACCGTCAGTATATGGTGATAGGTCGTTACCCTTTCGCGGTCTCACTCCGACATTGAATTAAGGAAACCATACTCATCTGTAGGGCGAGATTGGAAGCACTACGCTCATTCTCATTGTGAAATTTTAATGTGCTTCCAATCCGCCAACAATCGGATCTCAACAAACGAGCCTGTTCACTTAGCGAATGCCTCCAGTAGGCGGATTGACCAAATGAGGGTCAATCTCGCCCTACAAAAAATTGAGTCGATTCAATTGGCGGAGTGCGCAAAAATGGCGCATTCCGCCCTACACAAAAGCGATCTTTCGTAGGTCGGAATAAGACCGTCAGTATATGGTGATAGGTCGTTACCCCTTTCGCGGACTCACTCCGACAAGAATACAATTAGCAAAAGAGGATTCGCGCAGGGAACGGCCTTGCTGTATGGTATCAGGAGATAGGTATCAGAATGTGACAGGACATAGGTAACACATTTAGCTGATAATCATGGCAAAAAACG